>DASZFN010000728.1:0-8099 GCA_035939715.1 Gemmataceae bacterium
GCAAACGGCATTTACCCACGTTCGTGGCGCGCAGCTTCCTGCGCCGTGCCGGCAAACACGGCTGGACCCGGCGGCCGCGCCGCCGGGCCATGCGCGTGGCGTATTTTGTCGATGTCTACGCCAACTACAATGATCCGCAGATTGCCGAGGCCGTCGTGGCGATTTTGCATCACAATAACATCGAGGTTTACGTGCCGCCCGGCCAGCGCGGCTGCGGCATGGCCGCTCTGGCCTATGGCGACGTCGAAACCGCGCGCGAGACCGCTCAGCATAATTTGCGCATCTTCGCGGAGCTTGCCCGTGACGGCTTTGCCATTCTCTGTTCGGAGCCGACCGCGGCCTTGATGCTGCGCGAGGACTACCCCGATCTGCTGGATGACCCGGACACCGTGCTATTGGCGGACCATGTCGTGGAGCTGACCGGTTTCTTGTGGGACCTCCATCAGCAGGGAGGGTTGCGCACCGATTTCCGTGCCCTGCCCATCTCCCTCGGCCACCATGTGCCCTGCCATCTGAAGGCGCTTGGCCGGCCTCCTGCCGGACCGGCGCTGCTGGCTTTGATTCCAGAAATCACCGTGCATACGATTGACGTCAATTGCTCGGGCATGGCCGGCACGTTCGGACTGAAAGCGAGCGCGTACGAAACATCGCTGGAGGTCGGCAGACCGATGCTGGACGAACTGCGGCGGCCGCAAGCCATGTTCGGTTCCACGGAGTGCAGCACCTGCCGGCTGCAAATGGAGGAGGGCAGCGGCAAGCGCACGCTGCACCCGGCTCAATACCTGGCTCTGGCCTATGGGCTTCTGCCCGAGGTTGGCGAACGGCTGCGACAGCCAATACCGGAATTAGTGTTACAATGACGATTACCGTCCACCTGTTCGCGCGCGCGAAGGACCTGGCCGGCGCCGGTTCGCTCCGGATTGAGCTGGCGCCAGGGGCGCGCGTGGGAGATTTGAAGCGTCGCCTGGCCGAGGAGTGGCCCAGGCTGGCAGGCATTCTGGAGCGCTCGGCGCTGGCTGTGGGCGACGAGTTTGTCGACGATTCTGCAGAATTGCGGCCCGATTCAGAAGTCGCGCTTTTGCCTCCGGTAAGCGGCGGCTGCAAGTAGTTGAAATCCATGATCCGATTGATCACAGAACCGATCGATCAGGCAAAGCTCACGGAGCTGGTTCGCCGGCCGCACTGCGGCGCCGTGGTCACGTTTCTCGGTACAGTGCGCGATCTGACAGACGGCCGGCAAACCATCGCCCTCGACTATGAGGCGCACCCGAGCATGGCGGAGAAGAAGCTGGCGGAGATCGAACAGCAAACCCGCGCCCGCTGGCCGGTCGGCGACATGGCCCTGGTGCATCGCCTGGGGCGCCTGGGGATTGGCGAGGTGAGTGTCGCCGTGGCGGTAAGCTGTCCCCACCGCGCCGAAGCGTTTGACGCGTGCCGCTTCGCCATCGAGAGTCTCAAGGAAATCGTGCCGATCTGGAAAAAAGAAAACTGGAGCGACGGCAGCAGCGAATGGGTTCATCCCGGCTAAAGAGGCAAACCTGTGGCAAGCGAACTGATCGATAGTTTCGGCCGAGTGCATAACAACCTGCGCATCAGCGTCACCGATCGCTGCAATCTCCGCTGCACGTACTGCATGCCCGAAGAAGTTACTTTCCTGGATCGCGCGGAACTACTCACCTTCGAGGAAATCACCGCCTTTGTCCGGGTGGCCGTGCCCCTGGGCATCGACAAGATTCGCTTGACCGGCGGCGAGCCGCTCATGCGCCGCGACCTGCCGCGCCTGGTGCAAATGCTCCGGGGGATCGAGGGCATTCGCGACATCGGCCTGACGACCAACGGCATCCTGCTGGCGGACCAGGCCCAGGCACTGTTCGACGCCGGCATGCGCCGCATCAATATCAGCCTGGATACGCTGGACCCGGCGCGTTTCCGCCAGCTTGCCCGGCGCGACGGCCTGGACAAGGTGATCGCCGGCATTCACGCCGCCCGCCGCGCTGGCTTTCAGCCCATCAAGATCAACGCCGTCAGCATTCGCGGCATCACCGAGGCCGAGGTCATTCCCCTCGCCCAGTTTGCCCGCGCACACGGCCTGGAGATGCGCTTCATCGAGTACATGCCGATCGGCGCCGATCACTGGGAGAGGGAGAAGGTCTACTTCGCGCGGGAGATCATGGAACAGCTTGAGAGCGGCATCGCTCCGCTTGTTCCCGTGGACGACTACGATCCGCGTTCGCCGGCCATGGAATTCCAATACACCGACGGCGGCGGCCGCGTCGGCATCATTGCCTCCATTTCCAGGCCCTTCTGCATGAGCTGCAACCGCGTCCGCCTGACTGCCGACGGCAAGCTGCGCAACTGCCTGTTCGCTCTAGTCGAGGTGGATGTCAAGCATCTGCTCCGCCGCGGCGTTCCCGAGGCGGACATCGCCACGGTGATCCGCCAGAACGTGCAGTCGAAATGGGAAGGCCACGAAATCAACACATCCCGTTTCATCAAGCCGCTGCGAACCATGCATGCCATTGGCGGCTAGCCCTCGACAACCCGGCCGCTCGCATTAGGCGGAAACAACCACAAGTCGTTGTTCACTAGATTGCCAGTTTGCCAAGTTCGTGGCCACGCGTGGCAAACATGTCTTGCGATGGAAAGCCTTACTGCAATCCAGGTTATGAATTCGTCAATGGCAAGTTTGCCAGTTTGCCAAGGGTCACGGGGCTTGGCCGGCCCCTGGGACTAATGGATTGCACTGCGCTGCGCGGCGAAGTAGTGCAGACTACATGAGCCGGTATCACAAGAGAAGCAACGTCGAATCGACCTTCTCAGCGATCAAGCGGAAGTTTAGCAACTCGGTCATGAGCCGGAGCGACGCGGGCATGGTCAATGAAGTGCTGTGCAAACTGCTCTGCCAGAATCTGACGTGTCTGATTCAGGAGCAGGAGACGCTTGGCATCAGCCCGGTAGTTCAATAAGGAACAGAACCCGGCATGAAGCCGGGTTTTTTTATGCGCGGTTCAATGGTACAATTCGCGCATGCGACTTCCCCGCCGCCGGACAATCTGGTTCATCGCCGCATTGCTCCTGGCGGTCGTTGTCGGCGCGTGGTGTTTCATGCCACGGAGCCGGATCACACAGGTGAATTTTGACTCGATTTATGACGGAATGGATGAGGCTTACGTCGCAGCGATTCTCGGCGACGCAGACCAAATATCCTATCACCCGCGGGTGGTGGATTTGCAAATCCATGATTGGAGAAACGGTGCAAGCTTTATCAGGGTTACGTTTCGCGACCGCAAAGTGAAAGACAAAAGGATTCACCGTGCGGGCGCCTGGGAGACCTTCACCTGGTGCGCCAAGAAAGGCGCGGCGAAGATCGGCGTGAAGTGGAACTGAACCCGCGCAGCGCATTAACGCGGAGCGCAGCGCATTGAGCAAAAAAGTCTCAATGCGCTGCAAAGCCCACGCAGGTTGTCACCTTTTTGTGCCAGGTTGCGAGGCTTGGTCAGTAATTTCATCAACTTACTTCTTGGATCGTATTCGCCTCGTCTCCGGTCCAACCTGCCTGGTGTTATAAGCGCGGCGGTATTCATCATGCGCGGCATCTTGCGGATAGTGCTCACCCGGGCCGTAGGGATACGTGGTCATGCCATGGAAGGGGAGTGGCTCGATGGTGTCGCCGGTAGCGGTGAAGGGGCCGCTGTCTTTTGAGTAACCCCAGCTCCGCAGGACAAAACTCCGCTGCCAACCCTTCGGCAGTGCAGGAAGCTTCCGGGCGTCAAAGCGCACCGTGACCTCATCTCCTGGACCGAAGATGACGAAGCGGTCGTCGCGCGCCCGCAGCAAATCGGTCACGTCGCCGGTGCGAGTAAACTTGCCCGCAAAGCGGCTCACGGGCACAGAGTCAAGGCGATCATAATCGTAGATAGTCGGTTTCCGGCCGTCGGGCGACAGCTCCTGGAGGCAGCCCCGGAACTGCAGCGTGGCGTCTGCTACCTCGAGAGCTCGGGCATGAAAGGCCTCGTTCTTGATCGCGGAGGCGTTGAGGGCGGCCGCGGACTGCCGGGCGAGCACGGGCGCCACAAAGATTTGATCCCAGAAGACCTGCATGTTGGTGCGCAGCCGCACCACGCAGGAAGGCCCGCCTAACTTGCCGGTCACGTCAAGCGTCATCATGCGCGGCAAACCGGCTGGAAATCCTGCGTCGGCAACAATGGCTTGCCATTGTCCATTGGCATCGCGTTTTTCCAAAACAGGCGGCTGCAATTCAACGCCGGCCTGCGTCGCGGCCCAGATGGATTCGGGATAAGGATAATCCGTCCAACCAGCCAGGCACAGGATCAAGGGGTCCTTGGCGCCGAACCGGGCCAGGCGATCGCCAAAATCCAGCTCCACCCAGTGCTCCTCGGCATAGCCCAACCAGGAACGGCGGCGGAAGCCGTCCACGGTGTTGCGGTCCCACGCCTTCAGCTTGTCCGTAACGTCGCGGCCGCCATGGTCCCGCGCGCGAACGGGGAATATTTCCTGCCGGAAGCCAAACAAGTCCTGCGTCACCGGCGGGGCGGTGGATGCAAAGCGCTCGTCCGGGTAAACACGCACGCCCTCAGGATGATCGAGGACAATGAGTTGCAAACGATCCAGATACACGACCTCATTCATCGCCTCGGCCACCTTGAGCACATAATACCCGTCGCGCGGCACCATCTGCGCTACCTCAATCTTGACTGACTCCTCGGGGCGAGGCGGCCGGCACCCGCCTTCTGGTTGCTGCTCGCCCATCGAACTCGCTCCGAGGAAGTCCGTGATAAACCCAAAGCGCTCGCCGTTCCAGGCAAAAAGAAGCGGGCATGACGTTGTCTTGCGGTTAACCTGATCCAATCGGAAGACCTGGCCAACCGGAACATTGAATTCCGCCTGGGGAACATTATCGGGCCAAAGCAGCCGCACCACGTCCGGTTGTGTGTGTTTGCCGAGACCCAGAACCAAAGGTTGGTTAGATTGGCCGAGCCCTGCGGAAAGCGTCGCCTTCAGGATGCTTGTGCGATGGTCTTTCGCTTCCGCTGTTACCATGGTGCCGATGCCATCGGCGTTCGTGCGCGAGGGCTCGCCGCCCGTTTTTGAGTGCACCTTGCGATGGCCAGTCAGCTCCAGGTGCAAGGCGGAATTGCCGTTGCCCTTGTTTTCGTACAAGCGCAAGCCTTGCGTTTCGGACCACACCAGGAGGTCCGGAAAACTGCTGCCGTTCAGGCTAGCGGTCGCAACCGCAACGAGATCGCCGGGCCAGGCCGCGTCAGATCCCAGCTGTTCAGCGGCGTGCACAAGCCGTTGACCGTTGTTATGAAGCAGCACCGGAAGACGTTTCTCCGAGAGACCGACGACATCCATCCAGCCGTCGAGGTCAATATCGACGGCGTGAGCTTGAAGAAGGGGTGGAGATTCGACACTTGCCTTGCTGAATGTGGCGGGTTCTTTACTGTCCTCCGGTGGCGGAGCCCCCGGGGGGGGAGGCTCGAACCGAGACTTTGGCTTATTCGGCGGCGGTATCGGCGGCTGTCCTGGCCCGAACAGGAACAGGGACGAAGAATCGGCACCGCCGTTATTGGACACGCCAGCTTGCTGACCGTTATCGACAGGCGGTGGACCCGGTGGCGGAGCATTAGGCATCGGTTGCTTCGGCTCCTTGGGCCGAGGCATTGGTTCATTCAGCAGCAGTACCGGCGGCTGGCCTGGCCCAAGCAGGAACAGGTCGAAGCGGTCGTCGTGATTGGCATCCAGGGTCAGGCCGCCATTCCATCGACCGGCGGGCGCCAGATCTGTCGGCAGCGCAGCATGATGGAAACGCAAGAGACGGTCATTGAAGATCAGATCGAGAGGTGCCAGGTCGGCCAGAACAAGCAGGTCCATGTCGCCATCCGTATCGAAATCCGACATGACGATGCCGGTGGCGGACAGGCCGGCCGCCAGCAACGCCTCAGGTTTCTCCAAGCGCATGAAGCGCGGTGGGAGAGGGGGCGGATCTTCGGAGGGCTGAGCCGGCTGCGCCTCACCGATGTTGAGATACACGGCCAGACCAGGTCCATGAACCTTGCGGGTGTTGCGCAGTGCCGCCAGAGCCTCTTCTGCCGTGCGTGCGTACTGCGCGATCACGAGGTCGAGGTCGCCGTCCTGATCGATATCAATAAAGCATGCTCCCAGACAAACCGTCTTGAGCTTGTCCAAGGTCGTAACAGCCGTGACATCCTCAAATCGGCCAAGACCGGTATTGCGAAAGAGGCGTTGTTCGCCTACGCCGGTGATAAATATGTCGGCGTAGCCGTCGTTGTCAAAGTCGCCGATGCAGCAGCCAAGGCTCGGCCTTGGCCCTGCCAGGCCTGCCTCGACCGTAACGTCTGTGAATTCGCCGCCGCCGTCGTTGCGAAGTAGCAAATCCTCAACTTTGCCGTCGACCAGGACCGCCCCCAGGAGAAAGAGATCGGGGCGGCCGTCATGGTTATAGTCCAGCACGACCAGAGTAGCGCCAAAGCGTTCACGGACAGCCCTGCGAAGATCTGCAACGGCGCCTTTGCCAAAATCCGCGCCTGCGGCCCAACGGCTGCCGCGCCGGAGATTGACGCGGAATTTTTCATTGGCAACAAGGAAAGGCATTGGACCGGTTCGAGGGGCGCTCTTCAGCCTCACGATCGGATCGATGACAGAGGCATATCGACCCATCTCGGTGTATCGGACTTCTTTCTGCGGCCCGGTGTACCACATGGCTTTGGCCAGAGCCTGGTGCTCGTCTAGTAGTCGTTTACCTTCCTCAGTCCGGCCCTCGTGTATCAGAACCATGCCTAGTGCATAAACAGCGGCATTGAGATAGGGATCGAGCTTCAGCGCGCGTTCAAAACATTCCTTTTTCTTTTTGGGATCGTCCTCGCAGTTGGCGCCCAGCCGATACCAAGACTGGGCATCGTTCGGGTCAATGCGTGTGACCGCCTCGAACTGAGTCGCGGCCTCCGGTTGCTTGCCGACGAAAGCGAAGATGAAGCCCAGGCAGTAATGTGCGTACGGGTTGTCGGGTTCTTGCCGGAGTACGTTGTTAAAGATGCTGACCGCGCGCTCGAGATCCACATGTCTGTTGCCATCCTTGTCATTTCGAACCAGGAGAGCAATGCCGAGATTGACCTGGCCGGGCACCCAGCGCGGAGCCAACTTGCCGACCTTTTCAAAGGCCTCGACTGCCTGCTGCTTTTCAAAGCGTTCCATATGCCCCACGCCAATATTATTGGCCTGAAGCACGGCGATCATGTCCGGTTGTGCCCGCCACCAGATCGCGAGCCCGATAAGGGCAACGACCAGAAGCACCAAGAAGGCGATCAGCAAGAACCGCCCCGAGCGAAAGGAAGAGGATGTGCCAGGCATTGTTCCATCCCTCGATTGAAGGAAATAAGAGAATGATCAACTTCAGGGCACCCGTCTATCGGGGAGTAGCCTGCCCTTTTTGCAATCTCTGCTTGGCCGCGGCGATGGCCTGTTCGTTGCTATCGATGCTAATGTCCTTGGTACGCGCATCCAAGCTGCCAGGATAAATCGATTTCCGATAGGCCTTGTAAGTCCCCATGCGCAAATGCGCCAGCATATGATGCCCGCGGCGGCGGTCCCGCTCTTCGCGCAGGGCGGCGATGTCGATGGGCCCCACGACGATCTTCTCGCCCGGTCCCGGATCGGCCTGGGCGAGTAACCGGCCATCGAAATCGACGACCATGCTGCCGCCCGGCCAGCTGAAAGGCGGATAATAGTCGGCGCGCGCACCTTGATTGGCGGCGACGACGTAGGCCATGTTTTCCAGCGCCCGGCAGCGGTTCACGACAGTCCACCAGTCCATGGGCGACGTTGCGCCCCAGGGATCCATGTACGCTGAGACGCGGATCAACACCTCGGCGCCATTGAGAGCCAGTTGACGTATCGCTTCGGGAAACAGCCAATCGTAGCAGATGGCGGCTCCCAGGCGGCCGATCTCTGTCTCCGCGACGGGATAGAGCTCCTCGCGATACTCAGGCAAGTCGTGCGGGCTGGCATGCACCTCCCAGGGTATCCACGTATGAACCTTGCGGTATTTGTAAAGCAAG
>DASZFN010000729.1:0-15679 GCA_035939715.1 Gemmataceae bacterium
CGATGACATCGATCTCTCCGTCGCGGAACCCCCCGACGACCTCCCCGCCCTCGACGAAGCCCTCCAGAAGTTGGCCCAGGAGGACCCGCTCTGTGCCGAGCTGGTCAAACTCCGTTTCTTCGCCGGGCTGACGCTGGAAGACGCCGCCGCCACGCTGGGCATCGCGCGCCGGACCGCGGACCGCTACTGGGCCTTCGCACGGTCCTGGCTGTATGACGAGTTGAGCAAGGGTGAGGAGCCCGACGCGAGCTGACGCAGAAAAAAACCGGGACAAGGTGGCGCATTCGCGCGGCGAACGGAGCATAGAAGTGTGGAACCTTGGTCAGAAGGAATCGTCTCATGCGCGACCCGCAGCCGGAACTCCGAGCCATCTTCTGCGCGGCCCTGGACCGGCGTACGCCCCCGGAACGGGCCGATTACCTGGCCGAAGCGTGTCAAGGCAAGCCCGAGTTGCGCCAGCGGGTCGAGGCGCTGTTACGGGCGCATGAGGAAGCCAGCGGCTTTCTGCAGGAGCCTGCCGAGAAAGAGGCCGCCACGGTGGCTCGGCCGCCTGCTGCCGAGCGGCCCGGCACGATCATCGGTCCGTACAAGCTGAGGGAACTGATCGGTGAAGGTGGCATGGGCCTGGTGTTCGTGGCCGAACAGCAAAGGCCGGTCCGCCGCAACGTGGCGCTGAAGATCATCAAGCCGGGCATGGGCACCCGCGACGTGATCGCCCGCTTCGAAGCAGAGCGGCAGGCCCTGGCGCTCATGGACCATCCGAATATTGCCAAGGTTCTTGACGCCGGCACGACGGAGAGCGGCCAGCCGTACTTCGTCATGGAGCTGGTCAAGGGCGTCCCGATCGTCGAGTACTGCGATCAGCAACAGCTCGCCCCCCGCCAACGACTGGAGCTGTTCATAACGGTCTGCCAGGCCGTGCAGCATGCGCATCAGAAGGGCATCATTCACCGCGACCTCAAGCCCTCGAACGTCCTGGTGGCCCCGCACGACGGCGTGCCCGTGGTCAAGGTGATCGACTTCGGCGTGGCCAAGGCGATCGGCCGGCAGCTGACCGACGCGACGATCTACACCCGCTTCAACCAGCTGATCGGGACCCCGTTGTATATGAGCCCGGAGCAGGCGGAGGTCAATGCCCTGGACGTGGACATTCGCAGCGATGTCTACAGTCTGGGGGTGCTGCTTTATGAATTGCTGACCGGGACGACCCCGTTCGACCGCCAGCGCTTTGCCGAGGCTGCCTACGACGAGATTCGCCGCATCATCCGCGAGGAGGAGCCGCCGAAGCCGAGCACACGCTTCAGCACCCTGGGCCAGGCCGCTACGGTGTCCGCCGACCGCCGGAGCGACCCGAGGCGGCTGACTCAGCTGGTGCGCGGCGAGCTGGACTGGATCGTGATGAAGGCCCTCGAAAAGGACCGCAATCGGCGCTACGAATCAGCCAGCGCCTTTGCGGCGGATGTGCAGCGCTATCTGCACGACGAGCCGGTGCAGGCCTGCCCGCCGTCGCTGGCGTATCGGTTGCGCAAGCTCGTGCGCCGGCATAAGGGACCGGTGCTGGCCGCCTCGTTGGTTGTCCTGGCCCTGGTGGGCGGCATCATCGGCACGACCTGGGGCATGATTCGTGCCACGGACGCGCGGGGCGTCGCCGTGCATGAGACGAAACAGAAACAGGCCGCCCTGGCGGCGGCCCAGCAGAACGAGCGCGATGCCAAGGACCAGTTGTTCCTGGCGCTGTTGAACCAGGCCCGCGCCGGCCGCTTCAGCCGGCAGATGGGCCAGCGCCACGACAGTCTCGCCGCCCTGGCCGAGGCGGCCCGCCTCCAGCCCGACGAGCGGCTGCGCGACGAGGCCATCGCCGGCCTGGCCTTGCCCGACATCCGCCGCGTGCCGGGCTGGCGTTCCGCGCCCCCCGGTGCCGCCACGGTGGCTTACGGCGGCCAATACCGCCTTTACGCCCGCACCAGCACTCAGGGGTATCTTAGTATCCGCCGCATCCCCGACGACCAGGAGATCCGCCGCATCGCCTCGGCACCAATCCTGGGGGAATACCTGTTCTTCAGCCCCGACGAGCGCTTCCTGGTCGGCCTCGGTGAAGGGTACACACTGCGCGTGTGGCGCGTGGCCGACGGGCAACCGGCCCTCCGGGACGAGCTCCGCGGCTGCCGTTCGCACGCCTTCAGCCCGGACGGCCGGCAGCTGGCGGTCGGCTGGCAAGAATGGATCCTCTGCTTCGACCTGGCAACGGGGCAGGAGGTGAAGCGCTGGCGCTTGCCCGCGCTCGCCCGCGCGCTGGCGTTTCACCCCGACAGCGGCAAACTGGCCGTCGGGTACTTCAACGCGCGCGCCGTTTCCGTGTACGACGCGGCGCGCGGGGCCCTGCTCATCGACCTGCCCGTGGGGGCGGTGAGCGACCAGGTCGTCGCCTGGCACCCGGACGGGGAGCGCCTGGCGGTTGCCGGTTCCGACCCGCGCATTCAAATCTGGAGCGTGGCCGCGAAGCGCAAGGTGGCGACCCTGGAGGGCCACGCGCCGCGGGTCACGACCGTAACGTTTCACCCCGGCGGCGAACTGCTGGCCTCGCACGGCTGGGATGGCCAGTTGCTGCTGTGGCAGCCGTCCTCCGGGCGGCAACTGATGCGCCTGACCGCCGTCAGTGCTCCGCACTTCAGCGCCGACGGCCGCTGGCTGGGTGTCACCTGGGACGGCGACAGGGCCGATCTGCTCGAAGTGACGCCGACCCGCGAATACCACACCCTGGTCAGCAGCGTGGGTGCCGGTCAGGGCAGCTTCGGCTACTACAGCGACATCAGCCCGGACGGCCGCCTGTTCGTCGTGGGCATGGACGAAGGCGCCCGCCTGTGGGACCTGCACAGCGGCCGGGAGCTGGCTGCGCTACCTCCATGGACTCCCTTTGCTTTCTTTGAAGGCCGCCAGATTTCGGTAGGTCCCGCGAGCCGAGCGGGACCCGAGCCATCAGGTCCTGCTCGGCTCGCGGGACCTACTCCACCGAACAGCCCTTCCTGGGGGCTCCTGACGAGCGGTTCGGACGGTCTGCTGCGCTGGCCGGTCACGTGCGACGATGCGGCGGGGAAGCGTCTGCGTCTGGGCCCGCCGCAGCAACTGTCCCCGCTGGGCAGGGCCTGGTTTACGCACAGCCCGGACGGCGGCACGCTGGCGGCGGTTACGAAAGAGGGGGGCGCCAACCAGATCCTGGATCTGAAGACCGGAGGCGTGCGGCGGAACCTGGGCAGTCATCCTCAAGGGGAGGTCCAGGCCCTCAGCGCGGACGGCCGGTGGGCGGCGACCAGCGGCTGGCACTCGGACCGCGTCCGGCTCTGGAATGCCGCCACGGGTCAGATGGTCCACGAATGGGTCCTGGGCAAGTGGACGACGGTCTTCTTCACCCCCGACAGCCGCGCCCTGATCATCTCCCGGGGCGACGAGTTTAGCTTCTGGGACGTGGAGACCTTGCAGCCGATTCGGCGGCTGCCCCGCAACGTCACTCCGTTCCCCGGTCACGTGGCGTTCTCCCCGGACGGCAGGCTGATGGCCCTGGAGATGGCTCCAGCCGTCCTTCATCTGAAAGAGGTGGCCACCGGCCGGACCGTGGCCAAGCTCGAGGACCCGTGCGGCGACCGCGCCAACTGGCAGGGCTTCACGCCCGACGGCACCCGGCTGGTGGTGCTGGCCAAGTACGCCAGTGCGATCCACGTCTGGGACTTGCGGGCTATCCGAACGCGGCTAAAGGACATGAACGTGGACTGGGACTGGCCCGAGTTTCCGCCTGCTCCAACCGGGACCCCGGCCGCCACGCCCATGACGATCGAGGTCCTTCCCGGCTACCTGGCCAGGCCCGCCCTGACACGCGCGCAGAAGGCGAAGCAGGCCATCGAGCGCTATCGCCGGGAAGTCGAAGCGCACCCCAACGGGGCCCTGGCCTGCAACAACCTGGCCTGGGCTTATTTAGCGGCGCCGGAGGCTCTGCGCGACGTAAAGGCTGCTTTGCCCCTGGCCGAGAAGGCGGTACGGCTGGCACCGAGGACTGCGACCTACCGCAACACGCTGGGCGTGGCCTATTACCGTGCCGGCCGCTATCGCGAGGCGGTGGAGGTCCTTCGGCCCAACCTCGACAAGCAAGAGGACTGGGGCCTGGCCTACGATCTCTATTTCTTGGCCATGAGCCACCACCGCCTGGGCGAGACGGCGCGGGCCCGCGACTACTACGACTGGGCGGTCCGCTCGGTCTCAATGCAACCCGACCTCAAGCCGGAACACCGCGAAGAGTTAACCGCATTTCGCGCCGAAGCCGAGGAGCTGTTCGGCTCACAGATGCCCTAGGACAATCGAACCATTTGGCATGCGCTTGTGAGTTGCGGCGCACGCTGAATACCTAAAGCAAATTCAACCTTACAGACTGGAGAACTGCCATGCCCTTGGTGAATGTCAAAATGATCGAAGGGGTATTTACGCCAACGCAAAAGCAGGAGATGATCCGCAAGCTCACCGACACGATGGTATCAATCGAAGGTGAAAACATGCGTTCGGTGACAGTGGTCGTCCTCGAAGAGATCAAGAGCGGCGACTGGGGGGTTGGCGGCAATCCGCTCACGACCAACGATGTAAAGGCGCTAGCGGCCGGCAAGTCCAAAGGCTGACGCTTGACGATGCGCTAAGTCATCCTGGTTGGACGATAGGCGATCCCGCCAACGAAGTGGCCGAGGATCTCGATCAACAACAGGGGGCGTGCTTGGACCCAACAGGTTTCTGTCCGCAGCTTAAGGGCCTAGAGGTGCTTCATGACCCATGTACTGAACGCCGCTAGGTCCTTGAGTCAGGAACCGCGCCAGGCAGCGAACGGCGCCGGGGAGCCGTCGGTCATCTCCGTCGTGCGCGACGACCTGAGCGCCCTCCAGGCGGTGGTCGAGGGGACGGCCCGTGGCACCGGGCAGGAATTCTTCCGCTCCCTGGTTCGCCATCTCGCGGAAGCGATCGACGTTCACTACGCGGTCGTGGCCGAGTTCCCCAAGGCGCCGCCGCACGTCCGCACGCTGGCCTTCTGGGAGCGCGACCGGGTGGGGAGCAACTTCGAGTATGACTTCACCGGGACGCCGTGTGCCGAAATCGTGCGCGGCGGCTTGGTGCATTACCCGACGGGGGTCTCGAAACTCTTCCCGAAGGCGACGCCTCTGGTCGAGCGCGGCATCGACGGCTACATGGCCGTGCCGTTTCTGAACCGCGCGGGCGGCATCCTGGGGCACCTGGCGGTTTTTGACGAGCGGCCCATGCCGGCGGAACCGCGGCGCGGCTTCATTTTTCGCATCTTCGCAGCCCGCGCCGCTGCCGAACAGGAGCGCCTGCGGGCCGAACAGCAGCTTCAGGCCAGTGAGGCGCGTTTTCGCGATCTCTTTGAGAACGCCCCCAATGCCTATCTGGTCGTCGGCGCCGACGGCCGGATTCTCCGCGCCAACCGCCGCCTGGCCGAGATGCTCGGTTTTCCGGTGGAAGAGCTGGTGGGCGCGGTGATTCATTCCTTCATGCCGGATACCCCGGCCGGGAAAATACGGAGTATGCAAGTGTACCGCAAGCATCTGGCCGGCGAGGCTGTCTCCGGGTGGGAACTGGAACTACGCCGCAAGGACGGCCGCCCCTTGTGGGTCAACGTGTGGATGGAGCCCGGCCGCGGCGCCGACGGCGCCATCGAGGCCAGCCGTTCGTTCTTTGTGGACATCACGGACCGCATCCTGGCCGAGCGCGAACAGGCCCGTCTCCAGGAGCAAAACCTGTATCTCCAGGAAGAAATCAAAGCGGTCCATAATTTCGAGCAGATTATCGGCCAGAGCCGCGCCTTGATGGAGGTGCTCGCCCACGTCGGCCGTGTCGCTCCCACCGACGCTTCGGTGCTCATCAGCGGCGAAACCGGCACAGGCAAGGAAATGATCGCCCGCGCCATTCACTCGGCGAGCAAGCGCAAGGACAAACCGCTCATCAAGGTGAACTGCGCCGCGCTGCCCTCCGGTCTGGTGGAAAGCGAGTTGTTCGGCCATGAAAAAGGCGCCTTCAGCGGCGCCATTGCCAGGCGGCTGGGCCGCTTCGAGCTGGCCGACGGCGGCACCATCTTCCTCGACGAGATCGGCGAATTGCCTGCGGAAGCGCAGGTGAAACTGCTCCGCGTCCTCCAGGAGCGTGAATTCGATCGCGTGGGCGGCGCCGCTCCGATCCGCGTAGACGTGCGCGTCATCGCCGCCACCAACCGCGACCTGCTCAAGGAGGTCCAGGAAAAAACGTTCCGCGAGGACCTCTTCTACCGCCTCAATGTCTTCCCCATCTGCCTCCCGCCGCTGCGGGAACGGCGCGAGGACATCCCCCTGCTCGTGCACTTCCTGGTGAAAAAGTTCGCGCTGCGGATCGGCAAGCACCTCGACGGCGTCAGCCGGGCAACGATGCAACGCCTCATGGATTACGCCTGGCCAGGCAACATCCGCGAACTGGAGAACGTGCTGGAGCGCGCCGTCATCCTGGCCTCCGGAGACGCGCTCGAAATAGCTCCCGACCTGCTGCCCCATTCGAGCCCGCCAGCCGCCGCCCAGCACCAGCCGGGCCCAGAACCCATACCACCCGGCCGCCTCCAGGCGGCGCCGCAACACAGCGCCGAGCAGCACCAACCCAGCCTGGAAGCGGTGGAACGCAGCTACATCTGCACCGTGCTCCAGCAGACCGATTGGGTCATCACCGGCCCCCGCGGCGCGGCGAAGCTTCTTGGGCTTCCTCCCAGCACGCTCCGCCACCGCATAAAAAAACTCGGCATCACGCGCGCCTCCCACCACATCTGGCAAGTCGCGCCGCCGGTGGCGACCTCGGCGCCGCAGGCGGCGACCTCGCCACAAACAGCCGCGTTGCCCCTGGAAAACAGCTCCCGCTCCTAAGCTCAGACAACGGCAATACTTCCGGAGGCACGCGCGGCCGGCCTTGCAAACCGGCACGCTCCTTGCTTTGACATCGCCCGGCTAGCCAAGACGAAACCTCCATAGGAGATCGCAAACATGCCTTGCTTTTTCACTCATATGCCTGCCCTGGGCCGAGCCTCGCGAACCCAACGCCTGGCTCGACGCCGCGCCTCCTATCGGCCGGACTTCGAGACGCTTGAGGCGCGCGACTTGATGTCAACCGGCGGCACCATCAGCGGCGTTGTCTTCAACGACGCCATCACCAACGGTATGCGCGATGCCGGCGAGCTTCCCCTGGCCGGCGTGACCATCTTCGCCGACAGCAACGGCAATGGCGTTCTCGACGCCGGCGAAGTGAGCACCCGGTCGGGGGCCGACGGCAGCTACAGCCTCGCGCTCAGCCAGGACGGCACGTTCCGACCACGGCAGGTCGAGCCGCTGGGTTTTGCAGAGACGGCCAGCGCCGGTACCGTGACGCTGTCCGGCGGGGCCGCCATCGGCAACATTAACTTCGGCGACCGCCGCACGCTGCCCCCGAACCAAAGTTTCGTCGATCAAGTATTTCGCGACCTCCTCGGCCGCGGCGCCGATGCCGGAGCGCAGGCCTTCTTTGGCGGCGCCCTGGACCAGGGCTCATTCAGCCGGCAACAGGTCGCACTCATCATCGAAAACAGTACGGAATTCCGGTCGCTGCAGATCGACTCCTTCTTCAAGACACTCTTGCACCGCGCCGCCGATCCCATGGGCAAGCAGGCGTTCCTGGCGTTCTTTGCGACGGGGGCCACCAACGCGCAAGCCGAGGCCGTCATCCTGGCTTCCCCTGAATATTTGCAGACGCGCGGCGGCGGCTCCACTACCGGCTATGCCACGGCGCTGTTTCAAGACGTGTTCGGGCGGAGCATTGATCCCGCCGGCCTGGCGAGCGTGCAGCACTTTCTGGCGGCCGGCGGCAGCCGGCTCGCTTTGACGCAAGCCTTGCTCGCCAGCCCCGAAGCGGAGGCCCGGGAGGTGCGCGGCCTCTTTCAGCAATTGCTGCATCGCGACCCCGACGCGGGCGGTCTGGCGACGTTCACGGCCGCATTGCACGGCGGGGCTTCGGACGAACACACCGCGGCGGTCATCGCCAGCTCCGACGAGTATTTCCAGCGCTTCTGCCTTTAACGCTCGGCGCGCGCGCTGTCCCTCTACCCACTATGCCCCCAAACGCGGGGCCGGTTTCGTCTTTTCTAACCTGGAGGTTTGGTCATGATGTGGTTTTGGTTGAATCGTTTGCTGAAGAAGAAGTCCTGGTCCATGGCGCGCGTCGGTCGCAAAACGCCGGCGCCGCGCAAGTTCACGCCGGCCATCGAACCGCTCACCGAGCGCATCATGCCGGCCGTCACCGCTATCTTCATCCCGCCGGCCGGCCTGCTGTCCGTCGTGGGCGACGCCCAGGACAACACGATTGTCATTAGTCGAGACGCGGCGGGAAGGATCCTGGTGAACGGCGGCGCCGTCCGGGTGAACGGCGGAGCGCCGACCGTCGCCAACACGTCGCGCATCTCCGTTTTCGGCCTGGCCGGCAATGACGCCATCAGCCTGGACGAGGCCAACGGCGCCCTGCCCAGCGCCCAGCTCTTCGGCGGCGCCGGCAACGACACCCTGATTGGCGGCTCCGGCAACGACCTGCTCTTCGGCGAGGCTGGCAACGATGTCCTGCTGGGCAAAGGCGGCGCCGACTTCCTGTTCGGCGGCGCCGGCGACGACATCCTTACCGGCGGCACCGGGGACGACCAGGTCTTCGGCCAGGCCGGCAACGATCGCATGATCTGGAACCCCGGCGATGGCAGCGACCTCAACGAGGGTGGCGACGGCATCGACACCGTCGAGGTCAACGGCGGCAACGGCGCCGAGACCTTCACCGCAACGCCCAACGGCACCCGCGTCCGCTTCGACCGCGTCACCCCAGCCCCATTCTTCCTGGACATCGGTACCACCGAAAATCTGCAGTTGAACATGAACGGCGGAGACGACACGTTCACCGGGTCGAACGGGCTGGCCGGACTGATCTCTCTGGCCGTGGACGGCGGCGCCGGCAACGACACCATCACGGGCGGCGACGGGGCCGACAGGTTGTCCGGCGGCGACGGCAACGACCTCCTCATCGGCGGCCGCGGCAACGACCTCATGTTCGGCGGCGCGGGGGACGACACCTTCGTGTGGAACCCGGGCGACGGCAGCGATACCCTCGAGGGGCAGGACGGCAACGACACCATGCAATTCAACGGCGCCAACGTTAGCGAGAACATCGACATCTCCGCCAACGGCACCCGCGTACGCTTCACGCGCGACGTCGCCAACATCACCATGGATCTCAACGGCGTCGAGCAAGTGAACTTCACCGCGCTCGGCGGCGCCGACAACATCACGGTCCACGACCTGAGCGGCACCGGTGTCACCGCCGTCAACCTCGATCTCGCCACGCCCCCCGGCAGCGGCACCGGCGACGGCCAGGCCGACACCGTTACCGTCGAGGGCACGAACGCGGCCGACAACATTGCCGTCATTGGCGCCGGCAGCAGCTTCGCCGTGGCCGGCCTGCCCGCCCTGGTGCAGGTGACCGGCTCCGAAGGGGCGAACGACCGGCTCGTTATCAATGCACTCGGCGGCGACGATATCGTGAACGCGGCCGGCCTGCCCGCCGCCACGGTCCAGCTCATTGTGGACGGCGGCGCCGGCAACGACCAGATCTTCGGCGGCGCCGGCAACGACTCCCTCATCGGCGGCGCCGGCAACGACCTCATCGTCGGCGGACGCGGCAACGACGCATTGTTCGGCGGCGACGGCAACGACATCTTCGTCTGGAACCCCGGCGACGGCGGCGACCTTGTCGAGGGCCAGGGCGGCCAGGACACCTTGCAGTTCAACGGCGCCAATGTCGCTGAAAACATCGACCTGTCGGCCAACGGCAGCCGGCTGCGGCTGTTCCGCGACGTCGCCAACATCACCATGGACGTCAACGGCGTCGAGCAGGTCAACGTCGTCGCCCTTGGCGGCGCCGACACCATCACCGTCAACGACCTGTTCGGCACCGACGTCACCCAGGTCAACCTCGATCTGGCAGTCCCCCCCGGCAGCGGAACGGGCGACGGCCAGCCGGACACCATCATCGTCAACGGCACCGCCGGCGCGAACGCCGTGGCGATCCGGGGCGGCGCGGGCGGCATCATCGTCACAGGCCTGGCTGCCCAGGTGAACATCGTCGGCGCGGAGGGCGCCAACGACCAGCTCATTGTCAACGCTCTCGCCGGCGCCGACACCGTGGACGCCTCCGGCCTGGCGGCCGGCGCCATCAATCTCACCCTCAACGGCGGCGACGGCGACGACACCCTCACCGGCAGCGCCGGCAACGACCTGATTATCGGCGGTCGCGGCAATGACGTTTTGCTGGGCGAGGACGGCGACGACACCTTCGTCTGGAACCCCGGCGACGGCAGCGACGTGGTCGAGGGCCAGGCCGGTCAGGACACCTTGCAGTTCAACGGCGCCAATGTCAATGAGAACATCGACCTGTCGGCCAACGGCAGCCGCCTGCGACTGGTCCGCGATGTCGCCAACATCGTCATGGACGTCAACGGCGTCGAAGTGGTCAACATCACGGTGCGGGGCGGCGCCGACACCATCACCGTCAACGACCTGTCCGGCACCGACGTCACCAACGTGAACCTCGACCTCGCGGCCACCCCCGGCAGCGGCGCCGGCGACGGTCAGGCCGATACCGTCATCATCAACGGTACCGACGGCGCTGACGTGATCATGGTCGCCGGCGATGCCAGCGGAATTGCTGTGTCCGGTCTGGCCGCTCAAGTAAACATCACCGGAGCGGAACCCGCGCTCGACCGGTTGAACATAAACGCCCTGGCCGGGGATGACGTGGTGGAAGCCGACGGCCTCGTGGGCGGCGCCATCCAGTTCACAGCGGACGGCGGCGATGGCGACGACATCCTGATTGGGAGTGCCGCCAACGACACGCTCCACGGCGGCGCGGGCGACGACATCCTCATCGGCAGCGGGGGGCAGGACATCCTCGACGGCGGGCCTGGTAACAACACCCTGATCCCATGATCGAGCGGCACGGCGGTTGGGGGTCGCGAGCGATAATGTCGCTCGCATCCCTGCCCGGCCGTCCGGGTTGGTGCCGTAGCATTTCTCGAAAAGCACGCCGGCTGTGACGCGGCCGACATCTTGCTACACCGCTCGAGTCCGAGCTTGCACGTAAGCGGATGGGTGTTTCCCGAATGTCCAGATAACGACCCCGGCTCGGCGGTTTTTGTTTCAGGCTACATTGAACGCCTTCTTGAGCGCGGCCAGAGCTTCCTCGCCGCGGGCGCGGTGCACGACCACGCTGACACAAACCTCGCTCGTGTTAATCATGCTGATGTTGATGGCACACTGGGCCAGGGCGCCGAACATGCGGCGGGCCACGCCGGTGTGCGTGCGCATGCCGACGCCAAACGCGAACAGGCGCGCGATATCCGCGTCGGCGGCGGCACGCACCAGCGGATCGACCGTGCGCGCCGCATCCTGAGCCAGCTTCAAGGCGTGCTCCAGGTCGCTGCGCGGCACGCTGAAGGACAGCTCGGCGCGGCCGTCGTCGCCCAGGTTCTGCACGATCATGTCTACGATGATGCCGCCGCCCGCCACCGCCTGAAAGATCCGCGAGCAGTTTCCCGGTCGGTCGGGCAGGTTGGAAACGGTGATCTGTCCCTCCGCCGTGTTGAGCAACACGTCGCTGACGATGATCTCCTCCATGCTGGCCAGTTGCTGGGTTCGCTGCGCCAGGTCCAGGGGCGTGGAGTCCTCGACAACGGCGGCCGGCCGGAGGCGGAAGCCCGACACACCGCCAGGCCCGGGCAGACCGGCGCCGGGACGCGACTCGTGCAGGCCGAAGGCGCGATGCACGGCCTTGAGCGCTCGCACGCCGTCGTTCTTGTCCACCAGCACGGAGATCTTGATGTCGCCGGTGGTGATCAGCTTCAGGTTGACGTTCTCCGCGGCGAGCGCGGCGAACATGCGCTCGGCCACCCCGCTGTGGGTGCGCATGCCCGTGCCGACCACGGACACCTTGCTGACTCCCTCCTCGTAGCGTAGCTCGGCGCGCAATTCCGTGGCCAGCGGCCGCAGCACCGCCAGGGCCGCCGGCAGCTCATTCCCCAGCACGGTGAAGCCGATGGCGGCCCGGCCGCCGCTGCCCACGTTCTGAGCGATCATGTCCACGACAATGTTGTGCTCCGCCATGGCGGAAAACACCCGATGGCTTACGCCCGGCTGGTCCGGCACGCCGCGCAGGTTGACGCGCGCCTCGTCGCGCACAATCGCCGCACCGCAGACCATGACGTTGTGCATCCATTCCGTCTCGGGAACGATCCAGGTTCCCTCCACGTCACTGAAGGAGCTGCGCACCTGGAGCGGCACGTGAAATTTCTTGGCGAACTCGATGCTCCGCGAATGCATGACCCCGGCCCCAACGCTGGCCAGCTCCAGCATCTCGTCATAGCTGATCATGTCGATCTTGCGCGCCTCGGGCACGAGGCGCGGGTCGGTCGTGTAGACGCCGTCCACGTCCGTGTAGATTTCGCACCCCACCTGGCCGTTGCGGGTCGATTCGTCATATTTCATGACGGCGGCCAGGGCCACGGCCGTCGTGTCGGAGCCGCCGCGGCCCAGGGTGGTGATGTTGTAATGCTCGTCAATTCCCTGGAACCCGGCCACGATAACGATCTGGCCGTCGTCGAGCGCCTGGCGCATGCGCTGCGTCGAGATGTTCTTGATGCGCGCCTTCGTATGGAAGCTGTCGGTGACGATGCCGATCTGCGCCCCGGTGAAGCTGATGGCCTTCTGGCCGAGATTCTGAATGGCCATGGCCATGAGCGCGATGGAGATTTGTTCGCCGGTGGACAGCAGCATGTCCATTTCGCGCGCTGGCGGCTGGTCGCAAATCTCGCGGGCCAGCGACACAAGCTCATCGGTCGTGTCGCCGCGGGCGCTGACCACGACGATGACCTGATTCCCGGCTTGCTGCGCCCGGATGGCCCGCCGGGCTGCTGCGATAATGCGCTCCGCCGTGGCGACGCTGGTGCCGCCAAATTTCTGCACAACCAGGCCCAAGGTGAATCGCTCCTGCTGTATGCGTTTCAATAGCAAACCGCGCGCTGGAGTGCGCCGTTTGGTAATTTTCCCCTGTAACGAATCTTAGTGTGCGCGATGGCTCGATACCAGGGTTAGTGCCAGCGGCATGCTCGAACGCGGGCCATCCGAAAAGGCCAGAGGCGCGAAATCTGATTTGATCCGAATAAATGGAATAGGAGAGTATGGCAGCAGCCGAGCACCATCGGCCCGACGGATTCCATTTGGCCGACATTGCTGGCTCGGATAAGATCACTAATAGAACAAAAGCTCCTGGTGGAGAACATGAGTGCAACGACTGCGTCAAGCGGATCCAGGAGAGTTGCACTTGCCGCCCGGGCGGCAGGAAGGAGCCGTGCGAGCACGCTACCTGAAGCAGGTCCGTGACTACGGCGGCAGTAGTGTTGACATGCCGCCTGTAGAGGGTCACGGAGGGAAAGAACGGCGAATACATGATCAACAATGGCGTGACACGCGCCACTCGAATCCATGCTTTAGCACCAGGGCAAAGCGTGCCTGTCGAAGTGACCGATGTCCGACCGAAGGCGGACTTTTCGCGACTCAAGCGGGTTCGAGATGTACCAGCACCCTCGTGAGGAGGCCAGGAAGATGCGTGATCCTGATCGGATTCCAGCCGTTTTGAAGGAAGTGGAAAAGCTTTGGCACTTGCATCCCGATTGGCGTCTGGGGCAACTGATCTGCAATGTTGCTGCCTGGGCCGATCCCACGCAGAACGTGATTTGGGACATGGAAGATGACGTCCTGGTGGCGGAAGTACAGCAGCACCTTCGACAGCAACTGGAACCCGCTGAAGCCCAGCCTGAAGGCTAGGGAGAAGTACTCCCGCCGCATTTGTCCTTGGTTTTGCACCGAATGCTGATCTACAATTGAGAAAGGAAGGAGGGCTGCCTAGCCAACGTGTCTCTCGATAACACTCGCGAAGAACTCACGGTTCATCGGGAACGGGCGTTCCTGGTGAGCGTCGCCCTGCCCAACCGCCCCTGGATCAGCACCGATCCGTTGGAAGAGCTTCATGGGCTGGCCACGACGGCGGGTGCCACGGTCGTCGGCAGCCTCATCCAGCGCCGCCAAAGCATCATTCCCGCGACTTACATCGGCAAGGGCAAGCTCGCCGAGCTGCAGGAGCAAGTCCAGAGCAGCGACGCCGACGTCGTCATCTTCGACAACGACCTCTCACCCGCCCAGGTGCGCAACCTGGAAAAGGGGACCGACGTGAAGGTCCTTGATCGCAGCGAGCTCATCCTCGACATTTTCGCGACACGGGCCCGGACCGCGGAAGCGCGACTCCAGGTCGAGCTGGCCCAGCTCGAGTATTCCTTGCCCCGCCTGCGGCGCATGTGGACGCACCTGTCGCGCTTCTCGGGCGGCATTGGCTTGCGCGGTCCTGGGGAGACCCAGCTAGAAGAAGACCGCCGCCTGGTCGCCGAGCGCATTCGCGACCTGAAAGCGCGGCTGGTCGAGGTGCAGGCCCGCAAGGCGCGCGAAGTCCGCAGCCGCCAGGAAGAGCATACCGTTTCCCTGGTCGGCTACACGAACGCCGGCAAGAGCACCCTCATGAACGCCCTGACCGGCGCCGGCGTGTACGTCGAGGACAAGTTGTTCTCCACTCTCGACACGCGCACCAAGCAGTGGCACCTCAAAGATTGGGGCCGCGTGCTGCTGAGCGACACGGTCGGCTTCATCCGCAACTTGCCGCACCATCTGGTGGCCTCTTTCAAATCGACGCTCGAAGAGGCGCGCCAGGCCCGGTTGCTCCTTCATGTCGTGGATGCCAGCAATCCCACCGCCGAGGAGCAGATCAAGGCGGTCAATGCCGTGCTCAAGGAAATCGGTTGCGGCGCTAAACCGACGCTGCTCGTTTTTAACAAGACCGATCAAATGCCGGACCGTTCTTACCTGGACATCTTGCTGAAGCGTCATCCGCGCGCCGTGGCGGTAAGCGGTCTGACGGGGCAGGGCCTGGAAGAACTGAAAGCAGGGGTGATCGCCGCCCTGAGCGCGGACTTTGCCGATGCCGAAATCGAAACCGATGCGGGGAACGGCCGGGTGCTGGCCTACCTGGGCGCCCACGCCGAAATCTTGCGCCAGCATTACCGGGACAACCGCGTGTTCGTGCGTTGCCACCTGCCCCGCTATTTGCTGCATCACATCCAGGGACCGGGGGTACAGGTGCGGTTCATTGGCGAGCCAAACGGTCCACCGCCGGAAAAGAATACGCCCTGAGCGAGCCCGCTACTGGGCCGGCGGCTCCGGGATAATCAGCCAGTCCAACGGGCCGCCGGAATAGAGAATCAGGCAAGCGTTGCCGCCGTCCTGGTTCAGCATTAGCTCGACGTTGATTCGGCCAGTGCCGGCTTGAAGGGGTTTTTTTGCGGACGCCTTCAAATCAAACTGATCCGGGCTCAGCACCCAGACCTCGGCGAAGTCCTGCCGGTCCTGCTGCTTGTCCTGTCTGTCCGGTTTGCGGAGAAAGAGCAAGCGCGGCGCCAGTTTGCCCTGTCGCTCCTCTCGGCTGGCCGTGATGAAATTGCTGTACCTCAACGAGC
>DASZFN010000730.1:0-3313 GCA_035939715.1 Gemmataceae bacterium
TGGCGCTCCAAATGCAAAGAAGTTGGGAATTAAGGACTTCCAACAAAAAGTTCAGCCAAAGCTTGCCCTCCCCTCTCCCTCCCGCTCCTCTCCGTGGGCGCTGCAAGCATTGTGTGGCCGTGATGCGTACGTAATCGATCCTTTTTTTGGAATCAATGATGGGGCGTATGCGCCGACGATGCGGTGCATGCGCGGTTCGGTCTGCGCGCTTTGGCCATGATTGTTTCGCTGCGGACTCACCACACGAGGCGCCACCAATGTACACCGAAGCAGTCCTTGCCCTGGGCGACCAGGCAGCGGCCAAACTGGCTGGGCAGAGGCGCTCGTTGCCGAGCCACCTCGTGCGCTCCATGCTTGCCGGAATGTACGTCGGCGCCGCCATCGTCCTCATCTTCACCATTGGCGGCTCCCTGTCCAGGGACAGTCCCGGCGCCGTGCGCATGACCATGGGCATCTGCTTCGGCGGCGCGCTTACCATGGTCATCTTCGCGGGCTCGGAACTTTTCACCGGCAGCAATCTTGTCCTGACGCTTGGCGTCCTGAGCAAGAAAGCGACGGCGAGGGACCTGCTCAGCAACTGGGTCTGGACGTGGATCGGCAACTTGATCGGCAGCATACTCCTGGCGGTCATGGTCGTGCGCGCCGGCCTGCTCGACGCCGAGCCCATCAAGGGCTTCGTGCTCGGCCTGGTAGAGAAGAAGATGAG
The DNA here is from genome assembly GCA_035939715.1 of Gemmataceae bacterium. Taxonomy (GTDB): domain Bacteria; phylum Planctomycetota; class Planctomycetia; order Gemmatales; family Gemmataceae; genus DASZFN01. The sequence goes on from DASZFN010000730.1 coordinate 707, forward strand.
CCTGCCCGCCGAACAGCTCCTGTGGCGGGCCATTCTCGCCAACTGGCTGGTCTGTCTGGGCGTGTGGATGGCGGTGCGGATCAAGAGCGAAACCGCGCGCATCCTGATGATCTGGTGGTGCATGTTCACGTTCATCACCAGCGGCTACGAGCATAGCATCGCCAACATGTGCGGTCTATTTCTCGGCCTGCTCTTGCCGCACGGCGAGGCGATCACCTGGGGCGGATACGCTTATAACCTCGGCCTGGCCACTGCGGGCAACATTGTCGGCGGGGCTCTGTTTGTTGCCGGGCTGTACTGGATCGGCAGCCCGCAGGCGCGGTCCATGTTCACGCTCAAAAACAATGTCGCGGCAGAGAAGAATGGAGTTCCCCTCGAACCGGTGCTCCAGGATGCCGCACGGTAACGGGCAAGGGCCAAGCACACCGATGATGCAGGCGCGTCGCTCCACTCTGGTCGTGGCCGGCACCGGTATGGCAGGCGCCAAGCTGGTCGAGGAGATGCTCGCGCGCGATCCGGAGCGTTTTCACATCCGCATGTTCGGCGCCGAGCCGCACGGCACCTACAACCGCATTCTCCTTTCCAAGGTCCTGGGCGGCTTCGCACAAGCAAGTCAACTCTGGCTCAATCCACCGGAATGGTACGAAAAGCATAAGGTGTTCCTGCATCGCGGCGTCAAGGCGGAGTCGCTCGATCGCGAGCAGCGCGTGATTCGCGGGGCGGACGGCAAGGTGGACGAGCCTTACGATGTGCTCGTGCTGGCGACCGGCTCGCGTCCCTTTGTGCCGCCGCTGCCCGGCACGCAGCAGCAGGGCGTCTTTGTCTTCCGCACCCTCGACGACTGCGCGGCCATCGGCGCCTACGCCCAGAAGTGCGCGCGCGCCGTGGTTCTTGGCGGCGGCCTGCTAGGACTGGAAGCGGCGCGCGGCCTGCTCAGCCACGGCCTGGAGGTCACGGTCGTCGAGTTTGCTCCGCACCTCATGGTCCAGCAACTCGACGCCCGGGGGGGCGCCTTGCTCAAGCGCAAGCTCGAAGTCCTGGGCCTGCGCATCTTCCTGGAAAAAGCCACGTCGCGGCTGCTTGGCGACGGCCAGGTAACCGGTCTGGAGTTCAAGGACGGCAGCACACTGGAAACGGACATGGTCGTGATCAGTTGCGGCATCCGCCCCAATGTCGAAGTCGCGCAGGCGGCAGGCCTGGCGGTCGAGCGGGCCATCGTCGTGGACGACCAGTTGCGAACCAACGACCCGGCCATCTTCGCCGTCGGCGAGTGCGCGCAGCATCGCGGCAAGGTCTATGGCCTGGTCGAGCCGGTGTACGAGCAAGCGCGCGTGCTCGCCGATGTGCTGACCGGCGCCCGGCGCGACGCCGTCTACCAGGGATCACGGCTTTCGACCGTGCTCAAGGTCATGGACGTGGATGTGACCTCGATGGGAGACATCAACGGGGAGACGTCGGACTGCGAAGTGATCAGTCATGTTAATCCCAACTCCGGCATTTACAAGAAACTGGTCATCCGTAACGGCCGCCTGGCCGGCGCCGTGCTGGTGGGCGCCCAGGACCACGGCAACCGCCTGCGGCGCATCTTCATCAATGAAGAAATGCTGCCCGGGCCGGCCATGGATCTGTTGCTCGACGGCACCGCTCGCGACGCGCTTCTGGAAGAAGGGGCTGGCGCCGACCTCACGGCGCTGGCCGACGCTACGCAAATCTGCAACTGCCACACCGTCACCAAGGACCGGATTGTCGCCGCCATCCGCGACGGCAAGTGTTCCCTGCAAGCCATCGGCGAATGCACGCGCGCCGGCACGGGCTGCGGCACGTGCCAACCACTGCTGGGACAGCTCATCGACATCTATGCCGGTCCCGCGCGCAAGAGCGTGGCCGAGAAGAACAAGATTGAGATCATCAAAGAAGAAAAGAATGGACTCGACTGTCTGCCGGATGTCTACCGCTTCGCGGCCCGCAACAACTGGGAGGAGATGACCGAGGCGGACAAGCAGCGCTTCAAGTGGCAGGGACTTTTCTTCCGGACGCCGACGCCCGGCCACTTCATGCTCCGCCTCCGCCTGGAGGCCGGCAGGACAGATGCCCGGCAATTCCGCGTAATTGCCGACTTGTCGGATCAATACGGCAAAGGCTTCTGCGATTTGACCACGCGGCAGCAAATCCAACTGCGCTGGTTCACGCTCGCCGACATGCCTGACATCTGGCGCAGGCTAGCGGAGGTCGGCCTGCACAGCAAGCAGACGGGCATGGACAACGTCCGCGGCATCGTTGGCTGCCCCGTAGCCGGCCTTACCGCGCATGAACTGCTTGACGCCTCAGGGGTCCTCCACGAATTCAACGCCATGATTGTGGGCAACAAGGAATTCACCAATCTGCCGCGCAAATTCAATGTCACCATCACTGGCTGCATGGAGAACTGTTGCCACACCGAAACGCAGGATATTGCCCTGGTACCGGCGTATCGCGAATTGGACGGCAGGCAAGTCAACGGCTTCAACGTGCTGGTCGGCGGCAAACAGGGATCCGGAGGCTATGAACCGGCTGTGTCCCTGGATGTGTTCGTACGTCCGGAAGACGCGGCCAGGATTTGTTTGTGCA
>DASZFN010000731.1:0-3052 GCA_035939715.1 Gemmataceae bacterium
TCCCGGGATCGGCCTATGTGTACATGTTCGGCATCGCGCTCTTCGGCGGACTGTTTGTCTGGCTCATGATCTTCATCACCCATCTGTTCTTCCGCCGCAGATGGGAGGCACAAGGTGGCCGTACGTTACCCGTGCGAATGCCATTCTTCCCTGTTACCACCATCATCGGCGCGCTCGCCGTGCTGGCCATCATCATCTCTACCTGGTGGGTGGACGGCATGAGGCCAACGATGGAGTCCGGTATACCGTGGCTGGTGGCGCTTAGTGGCATTTACGCTGTGTCACGGCGGCGGAGGCGACGTACCGATTCGTGAGCCCTTGGTTACGTAGCTCCCACCTCTCTTAACATATTGTCATCCTTCTATGAAAACGGGCGCAGCTGTCCAGAGGGGACGGATGATTTTTTTGCGGCGTTGCGGACAAGCTTCTATTCGTGCTCGAGGCACATAAGGTAGGTCCGGACTCCGCCGCTCCATCTGAGCGTCGTTCTCGAAGAACAAGGATGACAACGAGCTGACGGATTCCCCTTACACCGCCGCAAACTGATCTTCGGCAAAGGCCACGCCGTCGTGCAACAAAGCATATACCGCGCACAGCAGCTTGCGCGCCAGAGCCACACGCGCCACATGCCGATGTTTTCTGCCCGCCAGGCGCTGGAAGTAGGCCCGCGCCGCCGGCGAACTGCGCACCGCCGTCTGCGCCGCCTCCACCATGATCCAGCGCAACCAGGGCGAACCCTGCCGGGTGATGCCGCCACGCGCTGCCTTGCCCGCCGACTCCCGCACCCGCGGCACCAGTCCGGCGTAACTGCACAGCGCCTGCTTGTCGCTGAAACGCCCCAGGTCGCCGATCTCGGCCAGCAACAGCATGGCCGAGTAGTCGCCAATGCCGGGGATGGTCTTCAGCCAGCGCACGCGCTCATCTCCCCGCGCCTTTCCCTTAATTGGAGATTTTGTTTTTCGATCTCCCGGCCATACTGGTCGATCAAGCGGCAGCACACGTTGACCGACTCGCGGGCCGGGGCCGGCAGCTTCACCTGCGTCAGCCACTGCCGTCCCGCCCGGCCGAACACATCGGTCACCGGCGCGCGCACTCCCCGCTGATGCAGCACCGCGTGTACCTGATTCTTCAATCGGGTCCTCTGCCGTACCAGCGTGGCCCGCAGCCGCACCTGTTGCCGCCGCGCCTGCGTTACTCGGTCCGCCATCCACGACTCGGGCAGCAGATCGCAGCGCAACAGATGCGCCAGCGTCGCCGAGTCCACCCGGTCGTTCTTCAGCTTGGCCGAAGCTATGGCTTTCACTCGCTGCGGATGCACCAGCACCAACCGCTTCACCTCTGGTTCCACCACCTCGCGAAACGCCGGCCAGAAGCCGCAGGCTTCCACCGCCGCCTGCACCGCCTGCCCCCGAAACTGCCGAAAGTAGCGGCGCAACTCCCCCGCCTCATTGCTCACCGCTCCCGCCTGCACCATTTTCCCTCTTGCTCCCAAGGCCGTCATGTAACAAAATCTTTGGTGAAGATCTACGCCAACGTGGATCATCGGGTGCCTCCTTCAGGGCTTGTGCTTCGAGCACGTATCCTACCCTTGGAGGCACTCTTCGTTTTCATTACATCTGAGCGCAGCGTCCGCGTCTTTGCTTTCCGCCGCTTCCTTGCGGCGGGCGGACGCGCAGTCGAAGGACCCCTGGATACCGAAGGATCATTCCGGGTTTAGGGGTCCTTCGACTACGGCGTCAAAAAAGGACGCCTCCGCTCAGGATGACGTCATAAAAAAAGATGAGGTCTTTTGCTAACTGCTGCCCTTCTTCTGATGCAGCCGGCGCACGATTTTCGGCGTCATGCTGCGCGGTGAAAGCCTGAGCGACTCCACCACGGCTCGGTTCTTCCAGCCCGGAATCACCAGTCGCTTGCCCTTCTTCATTCCATCGTAAGCGGCCTGTGCCACATCGCGCACATCGACCAAAAGCGGACCGTGCAGCAGGTTTGAATCCGCGATATTAGCGCGCTTCTGGAAGTTGGTCTTCACCGGGCCGGGACACAGGCAGGTAATGGTGGCGTTAGTGTCGCTCAATTCTTCCGCAATCGCTTCCGTGAAGTGCAGAACGAAAGCCTTGCTCGCGTAGTACACGGACATGTATGGACCAGGAAGAAATGCGGCGGTGCTGGCGACGTTCAGCAGCTTGCCTTCGCGAGCCCGGATCTGTGGCAGAAAGAGCTTGGTCAAGTGCGTCAGGGCGACGATGTTGACCTGCAACATCTCGGCCTCAACGTTCCAGTCCGTTTCCAGAAAGGCTCCCTCAGCCCCAAAGCCCGCATTGTTCACCAGCACATCCAGCACCACGTTCGATTCCTGGAGTTCCTGATAAAGCTCAAGCGGCGACGCAGGATGCGCGAGGTCTTTCGGGGAGATCCACACTTCGGCGTTGTAGCGCGACTGCAATTCGGTGGCGAGTTCGCGCAGAGCGCCGCGGTTACGCGCCACCAGAACCAGACGATAGCCGTCGCGAGCAAACAGATGCGCCAGCTCCAGCCCAATACCGCTGGACGCTCCGGTGATCAGCGCAGTCTTAGGCGAGAAAAATGGATTGGTCGCACTCACATTTCTGTTATATCGGATTTCGCAGCCGGTCTGCAGTGAGGAGAAGGATTCCCCGCCCGCGCGAGCCCGGCTGCGGACAGGCAGCTACTCGCCTCACTTTGACTGCACGAAGGTCACGACCTGCCAGCGCTGCTGCTTGGTGAGGTTCGGCCAGGCCGGCATGCCCGAGCTGGGCTTGCCATTGGTAATGAACCAGAACAGCTCTCCGGGATTGGCGGTGCGCACGTGCGGCGAATCCAGCGCAGGCGCCGGTCCCATACCCTGGCGATTGTTGCCATGGCATTGCGCGCAAACTTTTCCGTAAATCGCCTTCCCCGCTGTCGCGGCCATGGTGTTACCAGCGTATGGATTTTTCATCTCCGTTGCCGAAGCCGGCGCGTTGCGAAAGGTGGACTGCTGGGCAAACAACGGTTTCAAACTCGGTATGGTAGCAATTACAGTTATGAAAAC
>DASZFN010000732.1:0-2202 GCA_035939715.1 Gemmataceae bacterium
ACTGGCACACCGAATCATTCCTGGATGACAGGATACCATCGACGAACCGGTTAGAGCGCCTCGGCGTGGACGGAAAGGCCGCTGGAGACTACGTGAATCAACAAGTTGGGGGAAAGGCTGTGGGCGAGCCTGTGGAAAGCAGTCTGCGGCGGTATCTTTCTCGGAGCTTGCGCTTCCGGGCGCCGTTGGTCGCCGCGGGACAGCCGAAGCGGACGCCCCGGGCCTCGAGCGCTTGGACTCCCCGCATCTTGCTGAAGCAGGTAGGCCCGGGTTAGAAGCGGGACTTCATGAAACTAAGGCTGTCCAGTCTGATTGGCATTCTCGCCACCGTTTGCGCCGTCGGCGGCGTTTGCCCGTTGGCCACCAACGGCTGCCGCAAAGCCCAAAGCAACGCGCCAACGCCGGGGGAGTCGAAGAAGTTTGCCGGCAAGCAACTCAACATCATCCTGGCCAACCATCCGTGGTCCGAAGCGCTGGCGCCGATGCTGGAGGACTTCAAGAAAACCACCGGCATGGAACTGACCATCAGCCACTATCCCGAAGACCAACTCTCGCAAAAGCTGCAAATCGGCCTGACGGCCGGCTCCAACCGGGCCGACGTTTTCATGCTGCGCCCGCTGCAAGAAGCCCGGCAATTTGCCGAGAACCACTGGCTAGCCGACCTTTTGCCCCACGCGCAGAGCGACAAAGACTGGAACTGGTCGGACTTTCAAGAAGCGGCTCGCGACACTGTCACCTTCGACAAAGCCGTGTACGGCGTGCCCGTAGTGACCGAACGCGAGATGGTCTACTACCGCAAAGATCTGTTCGACAAGGCCGGCCTCAAGCCGCCGGCGACTCTCGATGAACTGAAGGCGGCGGCAGCGAAGCTGAACGATCCAGCCAACGGTGTGGCTGGGATCGTAATGCGCGGCCAGCGCGCCCCCTCGGTGACGCAGTTCAGCAGCTTTCTCTACAGCTTCGGAGGCGACTGGATGAAAGACGGCCGATCCGTGCTTGATTCGCCGGAAGCCCTGACCGCCTACAAGTTCTACGGCGGTCTGCTGAAGAATTACGGTCCCCAAGGCGCCCTCAACATGAGCTGGCCCCAAGGGCTGGCCGTCTTCCAGCAAGGCAAAGCCGCCATCTGGATCGACGCGGACGTGTTCTATCCCAGCGTCATCGACCCCGCGAAGTCCACCGTGACCGCCAGCGTGGGCTTTGCGCCCTTTCCCCAGGGACCGGCGGGGGCCAAGAACTACAACGTTACGTCGTGGGCGCTGGGCATAAACGAGAGCTCGCCGGAAAAAGCTGGAGCGGCTTGGGAATTCGTTCAATGGGCAACCAGCGCCCCGGTGGTGATGGCGCTGCAGCAAAAAGGCGTGCCAGGGGCGCGCCTGTCGGTCTGGAGCTCGCCCGACGGTCTCAAGGGCTTCCCGGAAGCGTGCGCAAAGGTAATCCAGATTCAAGTCAACCGTGGCATCGGCCACGACCGCCCGCGTGTGATCAAGGTCGGCGCGGCGCGCGACATCGTGGGCGACCCTGTGGTCACCGCCATCCAGGGTGGCAACGTCGAAGCCAGCGTCAAGAAGGCGCACGAGCAATTCAACGCTTTCCTTCAGCAGGACAAGTAATTCGAAGGCTCGGAAATCCGATGCTGAGCCGTCGCCGCCCTGGCAAGTTCTTCATCCTGCCCGCCGTTGTCTTCGTCGTTGCCATGGTGCTCTTTCCTGTCGGCTACACAGGTTGGCTCAGCTTCCACGAATGGAGTGGGTCGGCGGTGCGAAGCCCGCGGTGGGTCGGCATCGGCAACTACGCCGAGCTGCTGACGAAAGACCCTCGGTTCGGCTACGCCGTTCTGCGAACGTTTTTCTTCACGGCCATCGCCGTGCCGTTGGAGATCGTCCTGGGCTTGGCCATCGCGCTGCTGATAAGCGAGAAATTCCGCGGACAGCACCTGGCCAAGGCGCTCATTCTGTTGCCCATGGTGGCCACCCCCGTGGCCATCGGCATGGCCTGGCTGCTCATCCTGGAGCCCAACATCGGCCCGATCAACACGCTCTTGCGCAGTTGGCATCTGCCCGCGCAGCCCTTCCTCGGCTCCGGACAACAAGCCCTGATGTGCCTAGTCGCGGTCGATGTCTGGCAATGGACGCCGATGATGGCGCTCATCCTGGTGGCGGGCCTCGCCACGCTTCCCGGGGAACCCTTCGAAGCCGCCCG
>DASZFN010000733.1:0-9599 GCA_035939715.1 Gemmataceae bacterium
ATTTCGAAGGTCGACGGCGACAATGTGACCTTCAGCAAACGCGTCAAAAAGGGGGAAAAGAGCGAGCCGGTGACCCTGCCGGCCGCGAAGGACGTAAAGGTCGTAACGGGCAAGTACAACCAGGACACCAAGAAGGTCGAGGCCGGCGAACCCCTGTCCGGTGGACTGAAGAACGAAAAGCTGTCGACCATTGGCGAGAAGGGCGTGAATGCCCGCATCGTCACCAGCGAGGACGGCAAGACGATCACGGAAATCCGCATCACGCAAGGCCGTAAGAAAAAAGCCGCGTAAACCCATCCCGGGGCACGCTCTCGAAATCCGAAGGTAGTAGAGCAACAGCCACCTGGCGTTGCCCGTCACTGCTGGTCGCGTCCTGCCGGGTTGTTCGGCTTGGTACCCCTACGCCTGGCGGGCGCGGCCACCTTGATCCTCTCCTCTTCGTAACGACCTATCCGGAAGCGCTACATCCACCGCCCCGTCGCATCTAGGGCTGTAGCGAGATAAAGCAAATACCAGGCAACTATTCTACCACGAAAGGAAAGGGTATGGCCGGCCAAAGGATTCTCGTCGTCGGTCTGAGTTTGACCCTGCTGGCAGTCGCGGGGCGCGCGGCGGACTGGTCCCAGTTCCGCGGCCCCGGCAATGCGGGCGTGGCCTCGGACGGTCAACTGCCGGAGCAATGGGCTGCTGGCAAGAATGTGGCCTGGAAGGTCAAGCTCCCGGGCTACGGCTGGTCCTCTCCCGTCGTGTGGGGCGATAAGGTGTTCGTGACAACGGCAGTCACCGACAAGCAGCAAAAGCCCGCGGCGGGTATGGGCGGCTTCGGCGGCATGGGCGGCTTCCGCGGCGGTCCGCCGCGCGGTGACTTTCCTCCGCCGGGCGGCCCTCCGAAGGGAGGACCCCGACCGGGCGGCTTCCGCGGCGGCTTCGGACCCATGGGCGGCGGCAAACCGCCGGACGTCCTCTACCGCTGGGAGGTCTACTGCCTTGACCGTGCCAGCGGCAAGGTCCTCTGGAAACAGGTCGCAGCCGAGAAGAAGCCCACCGTTCCCAAACAGCCAACCAACAGCTATGCCTCGGAGACCCCCGTCACCGACGGCGAGCGCGTCTACGCCTATTTTGGCATGACGGGCCTGTACTGCTACGATCTTGCAGGCAAACTCCTCTGGAGCAAGGACCTGGGCTCGCACCCGATGGCCCTGGGTTTCGGCACGGGCAGCTCGCCCACGCTCGACAGCGAGCGTCTCTTCGTGCAATGCGATAACGAGGAGAAGTCGTTCCTGGCGGCGTTTGACAAGCAGACGGGCACAGAACTCTGGCGCGTCGACCGGCCGGAGAAATCCTCGTACAGCACGCCGTTCCTGTGGCGAAATAAACAGCGGACCGAGTTAGTGGCTTCGGGCGGACAACGCATTCGTTCTTACGACCCGGCTAACGGCAAGGTGCTCTGGGAGCTTGGCGGACTGAGCGGCGCGGGCGCCACGGGACGCCAGGGCGGGCCGGCGGGACCGGGCGGACGGGGAGGCCGAGGCGGCATGATGGGCGGCATGGGCGCGCAGTGCTACGCCACTCCGGTTGGTGACGAAGCGCTTCTCTACGTGGGCGTCGGCGGCTTTGGGCCCCGGCCGCTCTTTGCCGTGCGCGCCGGCGCGGCGGGCGACCTGACCTTGAAGGAGGGCGAAACCAGCAACGCCGGCATCGCCTGGTCGCGCACCCAGGCGGGGCCGCCGATGGCGTCGCCGTTGCTTTACAAGGGTTGTCTCTACATCCTGGAGCAGCGCGGCGGCATCCTGAGCTGCTACGACGCCGGCACCGGCAAGCAACTCTACAAGGAGCGGCTGCCCCAGGCCAAAGGCTTCACCTCCTCCCCCTGGGCCTATGACAGCAAAGTGTTTTGCCTGGACGAAGGCGGCCAGACCTTCGTGGTCCAGGCCGGCCCGGAGTTCAAGGTGCTTGCCAGGAACAAGCTCGACGAAATGTTCTGGTCATCGCCGGCTGTGTCCGGCGGCGCCCTGTTGCTGCGCGGCGTCGATCATCTGTACTGCATTGAGGATAAATGACAACCGCATTTTTCTTCGAGTTTGCTACGGCGGCTTATCACGGTTGCGCAAATAGATTTCAACCGCATCTTGCCAAACCGGCAGTTTTGGAAAGCCAAGGGCTTCATAGCGGGCGTTGGCTAGGACGCTGAAACCTGGCCGCCGGGCCGCGCTGCCGTACTCCGCGCTGCCAATTGTCGCCAGGTTCGCATTGATTCCCGCCACCGCGAAGATCTTCTGCGCAAACTGATGCCAGGAACAGGATCCAGAGTTGGTGAGGTGATACATTCCGAAGTGCTCGGTCTGAACCAGCTTCACGACGGCCTCGGCGACATGGACCGTGTAGCTCGGCGCGCAGACCTGGTCCGCCACCACGCGCAGCGGTTTGCCCTCGCGAGCCAGGCGCAGCATGGTTTCGACAAAGTTTCCCCCCTTGCCGCCGCTGCCTGAAGCGCCATACAGGCCACAGGTGCGAATGACAAAATGCCGCGGGCAGTGCGTTCGCACCATGAATTCGCCGGATAGTTTGCTCAATCCATAGACGCTGAGGGGTCCGGGTGGGTCGGCTTCACCATAAGGCTCGCGGCGGCCGGTATCGAGGCCGAAGACATAGTCGGTGCTAAAATGCACCAGCGTACAACCCAGCTCGCGGCAAAGAACCGCCAGGCGTTTCACGGCCCAGGCATTTACCGCGAAGGCGGCGGCCGGCTCGCTCTCCGCCCGGTCGACGTAGTTGTAAGCAGCGCAATTGATGACGAGGTCGGGAGCCAGCTTTGCCAACATTTCCCGCGGCGGCTCGGGCTGAGTCAGATCAAAGTCCGCGCGGGTCAACGCGACAACCTCTCCCGGAAGCCGCGGACAAAGATCCCGGCCAAGCTGGCCGGCTGAGCCGAGGACGACAAACTTTTTGCGCTTTTGCACCGCTCCGCTCATGCCCTTCATCTTATTCGTTGCCGGGCGGGGTTGCCCCTTGATCTGGGGCAAGGTTGCGGCTACCGTGAAAGTCTCCACCGACACACGCGCCGTCGCCTACCAAGGAGCAACCCCATGAGGTCCCCTCTCCGCTTGTTGTTGTCCGTTGTTCTTGCCCTCCTGGTCGTACCGCCGGCACCGGCGGCTGAATTGCCCAAGGTTACCAAGGTCGAATTGCAACCGCTGGCGGCCCAGGTGCAGCGCGTCGCGGATGCGCTGGATTTCGTCGGCAATCCCTTGCCTGCCGCGGACAAGGACGCGCTTCGCAAGGCGGCGGCCGATAGCGACCAGGCCCGGGCGATTGAGACGATTCAGTCGGTGCTCGACAAGCATTGCCTGGCGGGCGTGCGTATCGGCAAGAATAACGAACTGGACGTCGAGCCGGGGCCGGCACGGGCGGAACTGGCGGAACAGGGTTGGCGAGTCTTTCTGATCAAGGTTGAAAATGCGGCCGGCCTGAGCAACGTCGAGCTGCGTCCGTCCAGCCCCAACGCGCTGCCGATGTACCGTGGCTCCTCCGGCAGGCCGGATCCGAAAGTGGTATCCGTGGGCGAGGTCGCCCATCGTTTTCTCGACCTGATGATGTTCAATACGCAGCCGTTGATCCGGCATCTTTCCGGTCTGGAGCTGGAATATCGCGTCCTGCAGATCTATTGCCGCGATTCCGGACGCAAGGAAGCCCAGCTCGCTTTCGGCCTCTGGCGCGACACCGATAAATCCAAGCCTCTCGCCACCAGCAATCCCCTTGCCATCGCCATCGACAGCCTGCCTGCCGTGCTCGTCGCTTTGCGGGTCGTTGACGCAGACGGCCGTCCGACCACCGGCTCATTCGTTTTCCGCGACCAGCGTGGCCGGGTTTATCCTTCACAGAGCCGGCGGCTGGCGCCGGATTTCGGCTTTCATCCCCAGGTCTACCGGCATTATGGCGAGACGATCGCTCTGCAGCCGGGCCAGTACTCCGTCGCCTACACACGGGGGCCGGAATACCTGACGCAGCAACGCACGATCACTGTGCCGGCCGTCGCCACGCATGCCGAGACGTTCGAGCTGAAGCGCTGGATCCACCCAGCAGCCAAAGGGTGGTATTCCGGCGATCATCACGTTCATGCCGCCGGCTGCGCGCATTATGAGAGCCCGACCGAGGGCGTGACCCCCGAAGACATGATGCGCCATGTGCTAGGCGAGGATCTCGACGTCGGCTGCTGCCTGAGCTGGGGACCGTGCTGGTATCACCAGAAGCGCTATTTCGAAGGCAAGACCAATGCCCTGTCGACCCCCGACCATCTCCTGCGCTATGATGTGGAGGTTTCCGGCTTCCCTTCCAGCCATTGCGGACATATTTGCCTGCTGCGGCTGCGTGAGCAGGACTACCCAGGCACCAAGCTGATTGAGGATTGGCCGAGCTGGGATCTGCCGATTTTCCGCTGGGCCAAGGCGCAGAACAGCGTTGTCGGCTTCGCGCATAGCGGCTGGGGGCTTGACGTCGGCAGCACCAGCCAATTGCCGAATTTCACCGTGCCGCCCATGGACGGCATCGGCGCCAACGAATACCTCGTGGACGTCGCTCATAACCTGTGCGATTTCATCTCCACGGTGGATACGCCGTCGGTCTGGGAGTTAAACATCTGGTACCACACGCTGAACTGCGGCTACCGCTGCCGGATCAGCGGCGAGACCGATTTCCCGTGCATCTATGGCGAGCGCGTCGGCCTGGGACGCAGCTATGTGCACCTGGACGGCAAGCTCACCTTCGACGACTGGGCCGAGGGCATCAAGCAAGGCCGCTGTTATGTCAGCGACGGCAAGAGCCACCTGATGGACTTCACCGTGAACGGGCTCGATGTTGGCCGCAAGAACAGTGAGGTGCGCCTCGACAAACCGGCTAACGTTGAGGTGCGCGCCCGCGTGGCTGCGCTGCTGGAGCTGAAGCCGACACCGGCAAGCGAAGCCATTCGCAAGGCGCCGCTGACCGCCAAGCCGTACTGGGACATCGAACGGGCTCGTATCAGCGATACCCGCAAGGTGCCCGTCGAGTTGGTTATCAACGGCAAGGCTGTCGAAAAGAAAGAGATTGTCGCGGACGGCTCGGAGCAAGAGGTTGTCTTCTCCGCGCCGATTGAGGCGAGCAGTTGGGTTTGCCTGCGCATTTTCCCATCCAGCCACACCAATCCGGTGTTTGTCGTGGTGGATGGCAAGCCCATTCGTGCCAGCAAGCGTTCCGCGGACTGGTGCCTGAAGGCCATCGACCGGTGTTGGCAGCAAAAATCTCGCCGCATCCGTGCGCAGGAAAAGGATGACGCGGCCAAGGCCTACGAAGCCGCCCGCGTGGAATATCGCAAGATACTCAGCGAATCCGCTGCGGATTAGAATCCTTGTAGGGCAGGTTTTTAACGTGCCAACGCGGCGCGGCAGGTTACAAACCTGCCCCACGACATTAACAAAAAAGACCCCCGTCGCCGGGGGTCCTTGGTTTACTTTTTACGTGGCTGATCGATTTTTACGGCTTCTTCGGCGCCGTCGTCGTTGCCGCCTTCACCGGGTTGTCATCCAGGGTCTTCACGCTGGTCGTCTGCTCTTGCGTGAGGTCCACTTCCGAAGGCTGGCCGCCGATTTCGATGGTCAGCTTGCCTTCCAGGGTCATCTTCTGATCCGACTGTTGCACCCGGTGCTTTTCGTTGTCGAAAAGAATGGTGCCGGTGGCATTCTTGCTCTTCAGATCCGCGCTCTTGATCTTGAAAGGCAAGGTCGCGCTCGAGGCCTGGCCGGGCGGCTGGTAGGTCAGCGTGGTGTCTACCTTGATCTTCTGCATCTTTTGATCGGGGCCCTCGTAGGTGAACTTGCTCGAGTTTTCGTACTTGCCGATCGGTCCCATGTCGATTTGCCGTTTATCGGTCCAGGTCTCGCCTTTTTTGACCGGCTTGGAGGGGATGACGGCGAAGGCCGGATCGGACATCTGCTTGAGCGCCTCATCGCTGAGGATGGTGTTCAGCAGCGGCTCCATCTGCGGGTTGGCCTTCACCAGCTTATCGACAAACTCCTTGCGGCCTTCGATGCTCTTCACTTTGAAGTCGGGCGTGACGGTGATCTTGAATTTCGAGCCGACCAGGGCCTTGAAAAAGTCGGCCAGCGGGTTGTTGGTGGCGCCGGTGTCCTTGGTGGAATCGTAAGGGACCTTGTTGCCGGCAATCTCGATGTCCATCTTGACGGCCAGGATTTCCTGCTCGATGACCCAGTTCTTGTCCTTGTCCTGCTCGATCGGCGTCCAGCCGAAGGTGAAGCCCTGGGTCTGGTTCTGCGTAACTTCCATCCCCATGACCTTCATGGTCTGCTTGGTGGTCGTGGTCATTTCCTGGTAGAAGGACTTGCCCTTCTGGAAATCCCACTTCATGGTGACATCCTGCCCGAAAACGGGCACGGTAAGGCAGGCCATGAGAACCACGGCCCCGACAAGACGGCGTAATAACACGATGATACCTCCGAAATCAGCTAGCAATAGGCTTACGGTAAGGCCGCACAAAGGCTTTTGGTGGAAACTTCATTTGTATCGAACCAGCCCCACGGATACAAGGGAAGACTCCGCCGCAAGTCCGTAGTCCAATACGCTGGTCGACGGCCCCTGGTTCGGCAAGGACCTCGCCAAGCCGCAAGCGGCAGACTTGCTACAACGAACTGCTGACGCGAATCAAGGACTATTTCGATGAACCTGATCACAACCTTCAAGGGCTCCTTAATGGAGGGCTTTCTGCCGGCGGGCTGGGATCTGGCCCGGATCGACCGTCTGGCAGGGGCGCCGGCCGCAGAATTGGCCCGGCGCGAGAGCTGGTGGCACGAGCGCTTCGAACCGGTGCCATGCGCGTCGTTCGACGATTTCGATACGTACCTGGGACACGAGATTGCCCGCGAGATTCAACTCGCACGCGACGCGGGCCGGCAGCTCGTCCTCATTCTGCCGGTCGGTCCGATGGGCATGTATCGCTGGACGGTCTATTTTCTGAAGGAATGGGGCGTGTCATGCGGGCACGTGCACGGCTTTAACATGGACGAGTGGTCGGATGCCCAGGGCCATACCCTTCCCGCAGACAACCCCGGCGCCTTTCAATGGGCGATGGAGCAGGCCCTGTACGGCCCGCTGGGCTCGCTTACCGTGCCTGCCGGGCAACGTCACTTTGCGCTCAAGGATGAGCTGCCGGCTTACGCGAGCCGGATCGGCGACCTGAAAAAGAAAGGCGGCAAACTGGTGACAGTCTTCGGCATCGGCCGGGTCTGCCATATTGCCTTCTGGGAGCCCCAGTTCGCGAGCGAATTCTCCGGCGTGGAGGAATGGAAGAAACAGACTCATCGCCTCGGCGCCCGCCTGCATCCGCTGACCATCGAGCAAAACGCCCTGACCAGCTTCCGCAGCCGCACGACGCTGGTGCCGGCATTTGCCAATACGATTGGCCCGGCTCTGTTCCTGGCGGCGGACCGCATCATCGGCGGCGCGGACGGGGCCTTCAATCGCGGCATGCAATGGCAAGGACTTTCCTTGCGCATGACCCTGCACCATGAACCGACGCCCTGGATTCCCAGCTCCTTCATGCCGACCCTGCCGGGCCGTTTGTTCTACCTGAGCGAATTGGCCGGTCCCCTCGAAGCGGAGTGCCACTGAAATAGCCGGAGACATTTCCGGCTTCTCTCGTATGAATGAAGATGTCCGCCATCACCCTACAAAGGATCAAACCGTGAAAAAGAGAGAGCTAAGGACTGCCGCAAAGAGACGTCGCAAGGCCGTCAACCATCCGAGCACGAAGTCCGGGCGGAGCGCCGTCCGCCGTCGCAAGCTTCGCGAAGCACGCTGAGATACTTTGCAATGCCCCTGAAACCGCCGAAGCTCAACAAGGCCTGGCATGAAGAAGCACCGGATGCCGGCCAGGGCCACGCTGGAACAGCGTATCCGCTGGCATCTGCTGCATCACAAGCATTGCGGCTGCCGGCCGATTCCGCCGAAGCTCGCCGCAGCGATGGAGGCCAGGGGGCTTTTGTGAAGCGTGAGATTCATGCGGAGCGCCATTCAAAAGTCGCCGATTGGCCGATATTCTCTTCCACTTCCACGCGCAAGACATCAGGTTCAAAGTGATGCTGCTTGCGCAAATCCTCCAGCAAGCGCTGGGCGATGTAGCGTGCCAGCAATTCCGCCGTCGTATTCTCGATCGGCAGCAGCACGCAATCGTCGCGGGGGAAGAGCCACTCCCGGTCACGGTACTGGACGTGAATACTACGGGCTTGTTCCTGGACGCGGATGTAGGGATTGCGCGTCGGCAGCATCATGCGGTGATCGAGGTAGTCCGTAATCGTCTTCAGCAGATTCTTGAGAGCAATGAAGTCGAAGACATAGTAATTGGCGTCCAGGCCGCCCTCGATCTCGACGGCTGTCCGGTAGTTGTGGCCGTGCAGGCGCTCGCAGCGGTCGCCTTCATAGCTGATGAAGTGGCCGGAGCAGAAGACCAGGTGGTCCTTGGTAACGCGTACCTTGTATCGTTCAGCCATACGGATCTTCGGCCGCAAAGGGGATTTCCAGGGGCAACTTTAGTCTACCCTCTCGCAGAAGGACGAACAAGCAAGCGGTTACGAGATCGGCTGTCGTGCCGGGATTGCGCTGGTGGCCGCAACCGCGAAGCCAAACGTCGTAGTCCTTGAGGGCGGCCCTTCCTTCCGGCCGTTCCGGCCAACCGGTGTCCAGAACATGCGCCGCACGCCGGCTGGCCTCGGCCGCTTCTCTCTGTCCCAGTTTTCGTTCGATCAGGGAGTCGCGATGTCTGGCCAGCAGTTGCAGATGGCAGGAAATGATGCCGCCTTCGATGGAGCGCAGTCGTTCGATGCCCTGCTGCAAGGCCGGCAGCCCTTCGGCAAACACTTCGGCGAAGCCATTCACATACTGGAGGGCAACGAGATCGCGCGCGGCTGCCAGTGCCATGACCTGGCGCAGGGATACCGTCGGCTCCTGGTGAATGTCTTGTTCTGCTACTTCTCCCATGCCGCCCGGACAGGCTAGTCGAATCGCCTCACAGACCGCGCGGGCATCGTCAATGGTCAGCATCTGCAGCACGCGCTCGACGCCCGAGCGCAAATTGCCATCCCCTGCTTTCACCAGCGGCGCGAGCAGCAGCAGGATTCCTAGATTGGTGTTGGTGGAAGTGACCTTCCGCGTGGCTTTGACACACTCCAGCACGATTTGGCCGACACGAAAGTCTCCTTGCAGTGCCGAATCAATGACGGGGGCGATGGCGTCTGCACTCCGTACGAAATCGGCATAGGTAACGTCCTCAAAGTCGCACACGGAGCTGACGTTGCCCGGCTTTCTGGCTTGCACTTCGAACACGCACGCCAGCAGAGCGCAACTTCCTGCAGTCAGGCCAGAACCGCTCACGACTTTCTTCCCGTTGAAGCTTGACAGATGAGAAAGCGCAGAATCAGCACGGCAATGTCCACCCCTGTCGCGGGAGCGAGCGCGCGCCACCCCGGCACGGCGTTTACTTCCAGGACATACATCTCTCCCGCGGGCCCCGGAAGCAGGTCAACGCCTGCCAGCGGCGCCTGCACGGCTGCGGC
>DASZFN010000734.1:0-6486 GCA_035939715.1 Gemmataceae bacterium
CGGTGGAAACACAATAATCTTAGCGTCCGGCATGTCTTTCCATAAGCCGGAGGCCGTGGTAATATGCGAACGCGAGAACCACCATGACCACGATAGCGATAGTGCCGGAGAGCCCAGGCACGCAGGGCACGCAGTACCGCGCCATAGCCGGAAACAAACAGTCGGTCGGCAGAACAGCCGGAGAAGCGCTGGACGCCTTGGCCCCCCAGCTCGACGAAGCGGAAGCGGGGACGCTTGTGGTCGTCCAGCAATTGCGGCCGGATCACTATTTCACGGCGGAGCAGCAGAAACGACTGGAAGAACTAGTGATGCGTTGGCGAAAAGCGCGCGACGCAGGCACAGCATTAACCGCCGCTGAACAGGCCGAACTCGATGCACTGGTCGAAGCGGAATTGCGCGCTGCGGCGAATCGCGCGGCAGCCTTGGTTCAACGGCTTGCCCCATGAACCCGCATTACCCGGTCGTTGCCGAACGCGCGCATCACCGCTGTGAGTACTGCCATGCCCCGGAAGCGATCTTCAATTTTCCTTTCGAAGTCGAGCACATCCTGCCCGGTTCACGGCAGGTTCCGACGACGACACGAATCTCGCCCTGGCGTGCAGAGCGTGCAACATCCGTAAATCCAATCATGTAACAGGCACCGACGAGGAAACGGGCAACACGGTTCGGCTCTTTCATCCGCGCCAGGAGCTCTGGGAAGAACATTTTGAACTCGTTTCCCAGACCGGCACTATGCATGGTAAGACGCCAATCGGTCGGGCTACTGTGCAGCGCTTGGAAATGAATAGCTCGGTACAGAGGGAGGCACGCCGGCAATGGATGCGCTTGGGATTGTTTCCTTAAACTACGACAATCGCAGGATCGGCTGATGGCAAGAAAATCCAAGCGATGGCGGAGATTATCACCGCTTTGGCTGCCAGGGCGATAATCGGGAAGAAGCCGTAAGCATCGGGAGACACTGTTCGCTACTGAACTCCGTGCGGCGTTCCGATCGCTGCGCTAAATACGCAAGGCCCGTTACAGCATCGTGCTGGACGCGGAGTTTCTGATCCGCTTGACACTACGTTTTCGAGGTGTGTGTCCATGAGCGATAGGCGTAAGACAGCCATCGTGACCGGAGCTTCGCAGGGGATCGGCGCGGGAATTGTGAAAGGGTTTGTCGAACGGGGATTCAACGTCGTTGCCAATTCCCGAAGGATGAGCGAATCCACCGAGGTCGCGGCTTCGGATCACGTCGCGCTGGTGGACGGCCACATCGGCGAGCGGGCAACTGCCGCCAGGATCGTCGAGACCGCGCTGTCGCGCTTCGGGTCGATCGACGCACTGGTCAACAACGCCGGCATCTTCTTCACCAAGCCGTTCACGGACTACACGGCCGAGGACTTCAAGGCGCTGGTCTCGACGAACCTCGAGGGCTTCCTGTACGTCACGCAACTCTCGATCAAGCAAATGCTCGCACAGAAGACCGGCGGCAGCATCGTCACGATCACGGCGGCCCTGGCGCGCAACCCAATCCGGGGCCTGACGGCATCGGTGCCGATGATCACCAAGGGCGGCCTTGAGACGATTACCCAGCACCTGGCGATGGAGTACGCGAAAGACGGCATCCGCGTGAACGCTGTCGCCCCCGGGGCCGTCTACACGCCGCTTCACCGGAACACTCCCAAAGACCTGATGGAGAGCCTGTCGCCGATGGGCCGGCCGTCGACGGTCAAGGACATTGTGGATGCGGTCATGTACCTGACCGACGCCGCGACGGTCACGGGTGACATCCTGTACGTCGATGGCGGCGCTCATTTCGGCCGCTGGTAATTGAATGGCGCTTTGCGTTGCTTATTTCCACCAAGGCCAGCCAATCAAGCGGCGGATTTTGTCGCCGATGCTTTCTGTTGAGTCTGCCCATTTGGCCTTTTCTACAACCTTGCTGTTGTCGTCAAAAAAGAGGATAGCCAACGAACGGTCTGCATTTTCCCAGCAATACGCCCCTGCGGTTTCGTTGGGAAAACCGTGGAAAGCAATCCCCTCTTTGCCAAATATCTTTTGAACTTCCGCCAGCGTCATCCCCTCTGCGATGCGATCATAATTCGCCTTCGTGACGCCGGTGCGCGAGGACAACGCGGCAAGCACGGCCAGCAGCAGAGCAACGCAAGCCGCGAAAATGCCAGCGTAGATAAAACGTCTCTTCGCCATCATTCCGTCATTCTATTTCCTTCCGGCAGCCCTTCTTACTTCCCCTCAGCGGGTTCCTTGAGTCCCGGCTTGTAGTAATTGGGAAAAGCCGGCCGGTGGGCGACTTTGGCCGGGTTCTTTTGCAGTTCTGCCAGCACCAGCTCGACCGCCTTCTCCAGTTGTGGGTCATGGCCTTCACGCACGGCCTGGGGCTCGAACTCCACTTCAACGTCCGGGGCCACGCCGCGGTTCTCCACGTCCCAGCGGCCATTGGGGAACCAGATTCCCATGCGCGGAGCGGTCACCATGCCGCCGTCGATCAAGGTCGGGTAGCCGCCGATGCCGACCAGCCCGCCCCAGGTCCGCTTGCCAACCAGGGGACCGAGTTTGGCCTGGCGAAACGTGTACGGCAGGTAGTCCCCGCCGGAACCGGCGCGCTCGTTGATGAGCATCACCTTGGGGCCGTAGATGGCGCCGCCGGGGAAAGGCATGTCGTCTCCTTCACCGGCCCGTCCGGAGATGTAGTTCCGCAGCGGCTGGCGGAGGTAGTCCACGATGTGATCGGCCAGTTGACCGCCGCCGTTGAAGCGCTCATCGATGATGACTCCCTGCTTTTCGGTCTGGGCGAAGAAATAGCGGTTGAAGCGCTCAAAGCCTTCGGACGACGTGTTGGGCACATAAATGTACGCGACCCGGCCGCCGGTCAGCGCATCCACTTTGCGCCGGTTGGCGTCCACCCAGGCCAGGTTGCGCAACTGCCGTTCGCTCGGGATCGGCACGACGGTCACTACCCTGCTGTTCGTGTCATCCGGCTTTGGGCCGACCTTGAGGAAGGTCTGCTTCCCGGCTGTCCCCTCGAACAGCCGATACACATTGTCGTCTCCTTTCAGGTCCTTGCCATTGACGGCAAGCAGGTACTCGCCTTCTCTCACGCCCGCTCCCGGCTGCAGAAGGGGGGCGCGCAGGTCGGGGTTCCAGCTTTCGCCGCGATAGACGCGGGCAAACTTGTAGCGGCCGTTGTCAACCGTATAGTCCGCTCCGAGCAAGCCGGTCCTGGAATCGGGCTGAAGGGGATTATCTCCGCCGGCGATGTAGACATGTCCCAAACATAGCTCGCCGAGCATTTCTTCCATCAGCAGGCTCAGGTCGTGCCGGCTGCCCAGCCCGGCCAGGTAGGGCTGGTACTTTTTCTCGGCAGCGGCCAGATCCAACCCATGGGCGTTGGGGTCATAGAGGAAATCGCGTTCGATCCGCCAGGTCTCCCGGTAGATTTGTTGCCACTCGGCGCGGGGATCGATCTTCACCTCGACATCCTCAAGCTTGACGGCGCCCTCGCCGGGCTTGACCGGGCCCTCACCGGATTTCGGCGGACCCGCCCCCTCGCCCGGCTTCCCGCCGCCGGGCGCGGAGGTCACAAACCATTTTTCGCCCATCTGGTAAAGCATCTTCTCGCCGTTGTGTGAGACAACGAAACGGCTCACGCCATCCAGCAGTTTCTCGGCCTTACGCTTGCTCAGATCGAACTTGTGCACGACCGAGCTGGGACGCCCGCGGCGCGGCGCGTTGACGGCCTCGCCCTCGACGAGAAACACCGTGCCCTCTTTGCCGGCCTCCAGGCCGACGTAATTCCGGCCGGGGACCGGCAGGGGCACGATGCGCTGATCGATGTTTTCCAGGTCGATGCGGACCTTTGGAGCGCTCTTCTCTTTGTCCTTCTCCTTGTCCGCGGCCTTGGCAGCGGCCTCCTTTTCCTCGTCGCTTTCCGGCAACAGAGGCGAAGGATCGTCCTTGCTGAGGACGATGAGGTAAACCGCATTGGTCTGAGCCCGGTTGAACGCCGACATGCTGCCAAAAGCGATCGGGCCGTCATCGGTGCTGGCGGTGAAATAGAGATACTTCCCGCCCTTGTCGAAGGCCGGCATGGCGGCGTTGCTCATGCCGTCGGTAATCTGGTGCGTCTTGCCGGTCTCGAAGGAATACAGGAAGACGGCGCCGACCGTCCGTTGCAGGGAGCGCGTGTAGGCAATCCATTTGCTGTCCGGCGACCAGGCCGGGGTCGGAGGCTGCCCGAGGGCTTGCGGGTCGGTATCCACCCTGGTGGACTTGCCCGTTGCCAGATCGAGGCACCACAGGTTCTTGCGCTTGTCGGTGTAGGCAATCCGCTTGCTGTCCGGGGACCAGGTGGGGCCATAGTAAAAGGACGGCGCATCGCCAAGCTTGTAGATCTTGGCCTGGCCCAGGCCGTTTTGCGGCTTCAAGTGCAGTTCGTACTCGCCGGAAGCATCGGAAAAGTAGGCCACGGTTTTGCCGTCCGGCGACCACGCCGGGTCGCGCTCGGCCACGCCGGGCGTACTGGTCAGATTGCGGGCATCTCCTTTCTCGGCCGGGATCGTCAGAATTTCGCCACGCGCCTCGACAAGGACGCGGGCGCCCGTCGGCGACAGCCGGATGTTCTGGACGTGCTTGGCAATCTTTTCCAGTCGCGGCCGGGCCGCAGGGAGATCGGCGCTCACCTGGACGTCGAGCCGGGACGCCTTTTCCGTTTTGAGGTCATACAGATAGAGCCCATCGATCCGGTCGAAGGCGATGGCATCGCCACACGCCGAGGCCGACTTGATGTCCATGCCGTTCGGCTCCAGCGCGAGTTTTACCGCTTTTGTGTTCAGATCGTACGCATACAGCGTGGTCGAGCCGTCCCGGTCGGACAGGAAATAGACCTTGTAATCGATCCACATTGGATTGAAGTCGTTCGAGTCGGTGCGCGGCAGTTTCTCGATTGCCGAGGTCGCCAGGTCGGCGATCCAGACAAAGGGAGCGCTGCCGCCGCGGTAGTGCTTCCAGGCGATGTAGCCGCCCGGAAACGCCCGGGTGTTGGTGAAGGGGACATAGGCGAGCTTCCTGCCGTCCGGCGAAAAACTGGCCTCCTCGGCCATGGGCAGCGCTATCTCGGTCTCCGGCCCGCCCGTCACGGGCACGGTGAACAGGCGGGTATAGCGTCCGCCGCTGGCTCGCGTGGAACGGAACATGACCGATTTGCCGTCCGGCGTCCAGGCGACGGGCAGGTCGGGATCCGGGTGGTACGTCAGCCGCCGCGGTTGGCCGCCGGCGACGGGAACCACGTAGACATCGAGATTCCCTTCGTATTCACCGGCGAAGGCAAGCTGGCTGCCGTCCGGAGAGAAGACCGGATGGCTTTCCAGGCCCGCTCCCGCCGTCAAGCGGCGCGCGGCGCCACCGGTTCGTTCCACCACCCACAAATCCCCGGCATAGCCAAAGGCGATCTGCCCGGCGCTTACCGCAGGCCGACCGAAAATCTGCCGCGGCTCGGCAGCCCCGCTCGAGTTGATCAGTGGGAAAGTCGCAAACAGCATAAGAGCAAAACGGTACATAAGTTCTCCTTGTCGTCAGGCGCCCATCTCTGATCCTATGCTATTGAACCGACCTCACGAAAAATAACCGCCTTTCCTCATTGGTAGGCCCAGCGCGGCGCTCCAGCTAGACGAAGTGAAGGGGACGTTCAAAAGGAGAAATGCAAACACATGGCGCCGCATCAATTGACGCTGGCCGTCTTACCCGACGTGATGGCAATTTGCAGGCTTGAGGCGGGGTCCGCTATTCCAGGCTGGGCAACTTCCGGCCCGTTATTTTCGATCACGCGCACCGACGATGAGCTTTCTGTCGCTTGCCTCCAAGTGCTGGTGCCGGAAGGAGTTCGCTGCGAGCGAGATTGGAGATGTCTGCGCGTGGCGGGACCGCTTCCTTTCTCGGCAGTCGGCGTTCTGGCCGCGCTGGTCGCGCCTTTGGCTGAGGCAGGGATCGGCGTGTTTTCTGTCTCGACATTCGATACCGATTACTTGCTCGTCAAGGCCGGCGATCTCGACAAAACCATCGCCGTTCTGCGGCAAGCTGGTCAGGAAGTCCAGGACGCCGCAATGGAAGAACTACGCCGGCAGTGGCGCGATCTTTTGCATCGCTGGGCCGTGGACCCAATCCGGGCGAACGAGAAGCTCAAAGAGGTGAGCGGCTTTTACGGTGAGGCGGAGCGCTTTTACCACACGCTCGACCACATCGGCGAAGTCCTTCATAGCGTGGACGCCCTTGCCTCGAAGGCCCGCTTTCCGGAAATGGTCAAACTCTCTGCCTGGCTGCATGACGTGATCTACGATAGCAAGGCTTCCGACAACGAAGAGCGCAGTGCCCGATACGCGGAGAAATTGTGCGAGGAGTTCGGAATTCCAGAAGGGCGCATGATTGCGGCCATGATTCTGAAAACGAAAACGCATGATGCTGAGGGCGACACGGATGCCCAGATTCTTA
>DASZFN010000735.1:0-13725 GCA_035939715.1 Gemmataceae bacterium
CCGAGCGAACTTTTCTCACCGAAGATGCCCATTTGAAGCCTACCGGGAGATGGCACCTTACTCAGTCAGTTTTGGAGCCATCTTCACTGCGGATCACCGGAGTGTAACCTGCGTTTGAACCATGCCCTGTTTTGCGGCCGATAGGGCTAACAACCCCCCATGTTGCCGAGCTTATTTATTCGTCCGCCCGCCCGCCAACTACAGTGCTTTTGGCGGACGGTCAGATGGCCAGTTGGCCCTGGAAACCAATGCCTCAGTTAACTGAGCCACTTTCAAAGCGGAACGCACTACTTAGGGTAGAATCACCTCACTGCCCTTATGAGGCCATTATCATGCCGCGTCTGGAAGCCGAACTGGTATTGGGTCAACTCAGCAAATTGCTGGAGTCACGACAGGCCCACAAACTGGGCGACGAAGAATTGCTGGAGCGGTTTGCTGTCAGGCGTGATGAAGAGGCCTTTGCTGCACTCCTGGAGCGCCATGGGCCGCTGGTGCTGCGTGTCTGCCGGCGCGTGCTGCACGAGAGTCACGATGCCGAGGACGCCTTCCAGGCAACCTTTCTGGTGCTGGCGCGCAGAGCGAGAGCCATCCAGAATCGCAAAGCGCTTGGCTGCTGGTTGCACGGCGTCGCTTATCGCGTGGCCGCCAGGCTTCGGAGCACTGCCGCTCGCCAGGCTGTCTTGGAAGCAAATGTCGTCCGGCCGACCCCTGCTGACCCGGCCGCGGAGGCGAGCTGGCGCGAGGTCTGTGCTGTCCTCCATGAAGAGCTGGCGCGCATGGCGGAAAAATACCGGGCGCCGCTCCTTTTATGTGGGCTTGAAGGAATGACGCGAGATGAGGCGGCGCAGCAACTGGGCTGGTCCCTGGGAACGTTCAAGCGCCGGCTGGAGCAGGGACGCAGCTTGCTACGCGCTCGCCTGGCCCAGCGTGGGTTAACGCTCTCGGCTGTCTTGCTGGCCTCGTTACTGTCGGAGAAGGTGTCAGCCGTTCCTGAAGCGCTGGCAACGGCCGCTGTTTTATCCGCGCGTCGCTTCGCAGAAGGTTCCCCGGGTATCCCAGTTCGCGTCGGGGCGCTTTCGGATTGGTTAATTCGGGCACTGCTGGTCACGCGCTGCAGAATGGCGGGTGCACTGCTACTGGTCAGCCTCATCATGATTGGCGCAGGAACGCTAGTTCAAGGAGCCCTGGCCCAACGTGGTTCCGATGACGCTTCACGACCCGTAACTCTCCTCCCCGGCGAGGAGTTGGCCCGCCGGGATGAGCCGATCACTGTCGATAAGATTTTGGAAAATTACGAAAACAAGCGAAGAGAGATCAAAGACTATCGCATCGCCATCACCCTGACGAAGGATGACAGGGGCGTTTCGGACGAGGACGGTGCTGCGCGGCGAGGCGGCCGGCGCGGGAACAGATTTGCTCCGGCTTGACCTGAAAGGCGACGACAACGCCGCAATGGCGACTTTTTTTCTAAGCGGCAACAAATTCACGTGGTTCGACCACGAGTCGAAGACCAAGAAGATCTATCATATTTCTTCCCTCTCCCCGGACGATGACTGGCCCCGGTTCGTGAAAAGGATCTTTCAGGCCCTAGTCGATCATCGTTTTCTTTTCGCGGGCATGCCGGTTCAGGCAGTGCGGGAGCGATTTAGCGTACGCCTGTATAATGAGGGCGATCCGCATTATTTCATTTTGGAGGCGAGGCCGAAGAAGCAAGAAGACCTGGCGCAATGCACGGTGGCCTACGCGGCGCTATCGCGGAAGACGTATCTACCAAGGACCTTCATCATAGACGATCCTCAGGGCAACCGGACGCAATGGGACTTCCCCAAATTCGAAACAAACGTCAAACCCCCTGTCACGCTGGAATTGCTTTCCAGGAACCTGCCGAGAGGCTGGCAAGAAATTGCGTACGGCCAAGAGACCAAGCTGAAGAAGTGAAGGGCGCGTTTCTTATGCCTCAAGGCAACTTGGATCGGCCGCTCGATTTCAATCCTTCGCGCGTTCCTTGTCTGCTTCCGCTGACGGCAGGGCGCGGACCTCGAAGAAATCGAAACAGGCATCGATTTCCGGAACGCCGGCCGGACCGCCGTTCTTGGCGAGGATGCCGAGGCTCGTCGGCTGCCCGGTGCCCCACTCCTTTTGCCCATGCGTGGTAAAGGTCTTGCCGTCGGTGCTGGAGGCGAACTCGTACTGGCTGCCATGCCTGGTCAGGCGCAGCCAAATGCGCTTCGGGGCCGGGTCGATGTCAATATTCGTGTGCTCCACCTTGGCGTCCGTCTCCTGGACGAGGCATATCGTTTGGCCCCCGCCCTTGCGCCAGTTGTACTCGTAACTCCATTTCAAATAATTGTCGTCGTCATCGTAGATAATGAGCGCGGCTTGCTGATAGGCGACCGTGGGCGTAAACGACGAGATCGACGTGGTCACTGCGAAATCGACGTCTCTGGAAAGGGGATTGTCGATCAGGAAGATGTTTTTGGCGCTGGGCTCGTTGCGGGCCTTCTCGTCGGCGTGAATGGTGCCTTGCTGGGTCGTGATCGTAAGCTTGCCGGGGTTCTTCGTGAGCGAGAAATGCGTTTCGTCAGGGCGGAGCGGCTTCCAGTTCAGGTGGAGTTTGCCGTTGAAGTTCTCGTAAGCTACGAAGCGAAAGGCCCCAGCGGCGTCGGTCGCAGCGGCGTCTGCCTTGTTGGTCTTGTGGACACGTAAGGCGGCGGCCTGGATGCCAGGCGCGAAAAGAACGGCTCCGCCGCCCAGGATTGCGGCGGACACGATCACTACGGCGCTGAGAAGGTAACGCTTGCTGAGCAGCATAGCTTCACCACACCTTTCATCGAGATTGGCAAATCAGGGAGCACCTCGCGCACACTTACTGCGAGGACATTATAGCCGCTACCAGAGAGAACCGAGCTTTCAGTCAATACGTTGGCGAAGTTTCACGCGCATGGTCATCCCTCGGACCATTTTTCTTGACGGCGGTTTACTTCTGCCTGACGGCTGCCCATAATGACCACTGTCCGAAGCGGCGTCCTGCAGCCGACCGAACCACTGCCCTTTTCCTAAGGCTCGGTCGCTGCGCTCATCGGGGAGGGATCCTGCATGGCCGGCACGCTTCCGCAATCGTTGACTCAAGTCGATCCGGTCTTGGCCTGGCAGCGCTGGGAACCTAGCGCGACGGATCCCTGGAATCTCAGATGGGCGGGACATCTCTATCGACGCGCCGGCTTTAGCGCTACGTGGGCGGAGTTGCAAGAAGCGGTCAAGAGCGGCCCGTCCGCCACGTTGACCCGCGTCCTTGACGGCCAGCCGGGAGCCGAAGAGCGCGATCGGCTGGTCGAAAAAGCGGGGGCTGCCATCGCCAGCAAGGAAGAGGCCGATGCCCTGCGGGGCTGGTGGCTCTACCTGGCGCTGCAGAGCCTGCATCCGTTGCGGGAGAAGCTGACCCACTTCTGGCATAACCATTTCGCCACCAGCATTGCCAAGGTGAATCGCGTCGATCTGATGTTCCGCCAGAATCGCCTGCTGCGGCGGCATGCGCTGGGGAACTTTCAGCCGATGCTCCTTGATATCAGCCGGGACCCGGCCATGCTGATCTGGCTGGACTCGAACACCAACGTCAAGGGCGCCGCCAACGAGAATTACGCGCGCGAACTCATGGAGCTGTTCAGCCTGGGCGTCGGCCACTATGCGGAAAGCGACGTCCGCGAAGCGGCCCGCGCCTTCACCGGCTGGCATACCGACGGCGATGAATTTGAATTTGCCACCGACCTGCACGATACGGCAGACAAGAACTTCCTTGGCCGGAGCGGGCACTGGAACGGCGAGGACATCGTGCGCATCATCCTGGAGCAGCCGGCCGCGGCGCTGTTCGTGATCCGCAAGCTGTATCGGTTTCTCATCAGCGAGAACGAGAATCCTCCTGACGCCCTGCTGGAACCGCTCGCGCAAACGTTTCGCAAAAGCGACTACGATATCGGCTTGCTGGTAAAGACGATGCTGATGTCGCGACTGTTTTTCTCGGAGCATGCATACCGGCAGCGCGTGAAGTCGCCGGTGGAGTTCGTCGTCGGCATTGTGCACAGCTTCGAGGGCACTCGCCCCTCGCCCGCAACCATGGCCCCGGAGCTGGAGGCGATGGGCCAGTTGCTGTTTGCGCCGCCCAACGTCAAGGGCTGGTCCAGCGGCAAGGCCTGGCTCAACACGGCGACGATCCTGGCGCGGAACAGCTTCGCGAAGCGCATGGCCGTGGGTGATGCACCGCCGAAGCCAGGGGGTCCGCCGCCACATGGAGACGTGTCGAGCGTTCTGCGCCGGGACAAGATTACGGATCCCAGCCGGGCTGTCGACCTGCTCGTGGACTGCCATCTGCAAGGCGATGTCACCAAGGCGGCGCGGCTCAGGCTGGTTTCCTTCCTGGCGGAAGGCAAGCTCAAGGACGAAGCCTTCTACCAGCGCGCCCGCGAGGTGGTCCTCGCTCTGTGGACGATGCCCGAGTTCCAGTTGGCGTAGTGGCTGTTTCTAAAAGTAGGACGGATTGCCAAATCCGTCGCAGTTCGGCCGGACGGATTGAAATCTGTCCTACAAAGCGGAGAGACGATCATGCTCAATCGCCGGCATTTCTTGAAGCAAACGGTGGGGAGTTCCTCCCTCCTGGCCCTGAGCTCACTGGTCCCGGAGTTTCTGGTCAACACCGCCCGCGCGGCGGAAGCGGGCAAGGATCAGGTGCTCGTCGTGGTCGAGCTGACCGGGGGCAACGATGGCCTGAATACGGTCATCCCCTATGCCGATGATCTGTACCACAAGGCGCGGCCGAAGTTGCATTACACCAAGAATGAAATCGTCAAAATCGACGACCACGTCGGTCTCCATCCTTCCTTGCGCCAGTTGGGCGACATGCTGCAGAAGGGAGAGCTAGCCGTCGTTCAGGGCGTCGGTTATCCGAACCCCAATCGTTCGCATTTCGAGTCCATGGATGTCTGGCAATCAGCGGATCCCCGGCGGCGCAGCGGGACGGGCTGGATCGCGCGCAGCGCGCCGGAATTGCAAGGCAACAGCAGCCATATCGCGGCCGTGCACCTGGGTCCAAAGGAGCTGCCGCTCGCCCTGCAAGGAGCAGCGGGCGGAGTGGTCAGTCTCGGCACGCTGCGCTCATACTTGTCGGAGCCGAACGCCAAGGACAACGATGCCAAGTCCAGAAAGCGCTTGCGCGAGGATCTCGTCAAGGCGAGTGCGACGACTCAGAAGGACAGCATGCTCGCCTTTGTGCAGCGTCGGCAGCTTCAGACCTACGCGACGGTGGATCGCCTGGCGGATTTGTTCAAGCCGCCCATGCCGACTCCTCCGGGTAAGCCTGCTCCTGTGCCGGCATCGTTTCCTATGCTGGTGCCGGTTCCTGATGCAGGCATTCCGGGAGAAGCCGAGCTTTCCGCGCCAAGAAACCTGTCCCCCAAGCTCAATGTGGTTGCCCAACTAATATCGAAAGGGCTCGGCACGCGGGTCTTCTACGTGTCGCTGGATGGGTTCGACACGCATGCCGGCCAGAAGCAAGACCACTCCGGCCTGCTGGCCGAACTGTCGAATAGTGTGGCCGGGTTCTTCCAGCAACTGAAAGGCACGGGCCACGACAAGCGCGTGGTGCTGTTGACCTTCTCGGAGTTCGGCCGGCGCGTGCAGGAGAACAGCAGCGGCGGCACGGATCATGGCGCCGCATCCTGTCTGTTCGTGGCCGGCCCGCCCGTCAAGGCCGGCGTGGTCGGCGCTCACCCCAGCCTGAAGGACCTGGACGCAGGCGACCTGAAGTATCACACCGATTTCCGCCGCGTCTACGCCACGCTGCTCGATCGCTGGCTCGGTTGCAACAGCAACACCGTGCTGGGAGGCAAGTTCGATCACCTGGATCTGATCAAGGCGAAGATTTAATAACCACGAAAAACACGAAAGACACGAAAAAGGTCAGGCCGAGGACGCTCGATCTGTGTCTCGTGGCAGCTTCTTGCCGAACACGTCGAGAGGGAATCATCATGCGCCGGCTTTGTCTTTTTTTGGCATGCGGTCTTTTTGTGCCGGACTTTGCCCGTGGGCAATCGGCGCCGGAAGATTTACTGCCTGCCACCACACAGGCCTATTTTCGCTGGGACGGCATTGAGAAGCATCGCGCGGCATATGCCAAGACGGCGCTCGGCCAGATCCTCAAAGGAGACATGGGTAAGTTCTTCGCTTCCGTGGAGGCGGAATTGCAGCGCTACGTCGGCGCCGCGCAGGTTTCGGAAAAACTGCTCGAAGGCGTGGCCCCCGATCGACTTAAAAAAGTGCTCGCCGATGCCGATGAGCTTCCCAAGCTGTTGAGCCTGATTGGACAAAAAGGCTTCCTCGTGGCCAGCGAATACCGCCGGCTGGAGCCGGTGCAGGTGCAAACGACGCTGATCGTTCCCGAGGGCGGCAATCTGCTGCCGATCATTCGCGCTCTCGCTGGACTTGGCGGCGGTGAGATCAAGGAAGTGAAGGTCGAGCAGACGACGGTTATGCACTTGCCGATGGGTGCCGTACATTTTTGCGCCTGGGCTGCGCAGGGACACGCCATGGTGACCGTTGGTCCAGACGCTCCAAAGACCGCCGTGGAGCGATCGCGCGGCAAGGAGGCCCGGCTCACCAGCCATGTCTTGTTCAAGCGCGTGACATCCCTTGGCGACGTGGAGACAAGCTCGCGCGGCTTCGTGGACCTGTCACGCCTGATCACCCTTCTCACCTCGAGCGGTAAGAAGGAGAGTGCCCTGCTCACCGGGCTGGGCGCCGAAGGGCTGAAGAGTTTGACGTTTTATTCCGCGTTCCAGGGCGATGCGACGCGGGGGGTCGTGGAGCTGGAGGGGGACGGCAAACATGGAATCAACGGGCTTTTTAGCGGCAAGCCGTTCCGCGTGGCGGACATCCCCGCCATCCCTGCCGACGTGAGCTCCTGGTCGTGCAGCAGTCTCAACATCCTGGAAGCTTACGACTTCCTGTTCCGCGCACTGGAAATGATTGCCCTGTTCACCACACCGGATCAGGTCGCCGAGGTCCAAAGGCTTCCGAAGGAGATCAATGACGCTCTCGGGATCGACTTTCGCAACGACCTTCTGGCCGGGCTGGAAGACCAGTTTGTCATCTATAGTTCGCCGTCGGAAGGGCCGTTGTTTCTGGGCTTCACCGTACTGGCGAAGGTGAAGGACGCCGCCAAGGTGCGCAAAAGTCTGGAGACAGCCATCAAGAGCCTGGGGCGTGTCGGCGGCCTGGACGTGCGCCTGCAAAAACGCATGTTCCGCGGCCAGGAACTCCGGGAAGTGGTGGTCCGCCAGCAAGGCTTCTTTCCGGTGCCGACTTATACGATCTACAAGGATTGGCTGGTGGTGAGCCTGTTTCCGCAGGCGGTGAAGGGTTTCATCCTGCGCAGCAAGGGCGAGCTACCAAGCTGGCAACCGGAGCCGCGCGTCAGGGCGATTCTCGACAAGCTGCCCGAGCGCCTCACCGGCGTGGCTGTCACCGATCCTCGGCCGGGCGTCACGCAACTGCTGGCCGCCGCGCCGGTGTTGCTCGGCCTCCTCAGGAGTTTCTCACCGGGATCGATCCTGGAAGTGGACACGTTCCCGAACGCTGCCGAGGTTACGCAGCATTTGTTTCCGAATGTTTCGATGACGACGTATGAGCGAAACATCTACCGCACCGAATCGATCGATTCCGTGGATTCGCTGTTTGGCGTGCTCAACCTCGATCGTTCCGCCGCCCTTTATATAGCGGCGGGACTTGCGGGGTTTTTCTAGCGAGTGGTTTCGCCAGGACGCCAAAAAAGTTTGACGGGTAGCCGAATTCGCCAGAATTCGGGCAAACCGGAACTCTGGCGAGTTCCGCTACACATCAATCCATGAAGGCAGAGCACTAGCGTGCTTTTTGAAACGCAAACGCCTGCTGAATCCTGGCCGCGAACTGATCCAGGTTGCGGAAATGTGCGCACGTGAAACGCAACGCAGGCCGGCCGTTGCACAGGCGGATTTCGATGGCCCTTTCGTCGATGGCGTCGCCGATTTCCTGCTGCGTGATTTCCATGACCCGGTCCCACAGGTAGACGTTGGCTTGGTTACCGTGCATGTACATTAAGCCGCCGCTGAAGAGCAGCATGCGGCGGCGCTCGAGAAGATTGCGGACGGCGCGGTAGCCCATGTAAAGAGCTGCCGCCGGCGCCATCACGGCGGCGACCAGCAGCTTTGCCGAGATAAGCCCGGCTGCCAACCAGCTCAAAAGATAGAGCCCGCCAAAACCAAACGCCAGGCCAAAGAGAACGATGGCCAGGGAATCGCCCCAGCTATTGTGCGTTTGAAAGACGGCTTGCAAGCTTCCCAGTTCGCCGGCATTGTCGGGCAGCTCCTGGGGAAGTTCGAGCGTGACGGCATGCCGGCGGGGTTGCTGCCTGCGGTTTTCGGCGCGAACGCGCCCGATCCCTTCCACCAGAAGCGCGCCGCCGAGCATGGTTGCCGCCCATTGCAGCAACGGGTTGATTTCCGGAAAAAACCAGACGACGGCAATCGCAAAGGATCCCATGGCGATGCCAACCGAGCCCGGATACTTGGTCTTGTCTCTGCCGCTAGGCAAGTAGCCAAACGCAGAGACGGGCAACGACGGCTTCCAGGGCTTCGGCGCCATCAGGCATTGGCCGCATTCCGGACAAACAACCACGGCACTTTCAGACCAGTCGGAAATTTCAACCGGTGTCCCACACGCATTACAGGTTTGGCCATCCCACGGTTCGCCGGCTGCCGCGGGCGGAGATGAGGACTGCGGCGTGGTTTCGGCTTCGCACACTTCCGGCTCGATAAGCGCAATCGCCGGACTAGCCTGCGGAACGGCTGGAGAAGAGGCTGCAGCCGGAGCCGGTAGTGGAGCAGGATTTCCTGGTTTGGTATCCGCGCCGCAGTGGGGGCACCAGGGCGGCAAACGACTGTCGGCGGTCAGTGTGATTTCATGGGCGCAGTGCCTGCAGTGAATAGCCATGCTCAAGCATAACTCACAAATTTGCCAGCCGATCTGGGGATAGATAAGGCCTGTCCTGGGTGGCATGCTTTCGCGGCCCCGGCACGTTCTTGCCCACGTTGTCATGCCTGGCCGGGGCCGCGAAAGCATGGCACACAGCCATCTACCTGAAGATCAATAAACGGCCCCCTGTTCTTCGGCTTGCCCAGTTTTTGCGGGTTTGCTATACATCCGTCGCCAAGGAGGTCGCATGTCATTTGCGCCGTGCTCGCCGATGGATCGGAAGCATCAACTTATTGGCTGCCTGCTCGTGCTCGGCGCCTTTGTCGTTGGGTCCGCCAGCGCTTTTCCCTACGCTGGGAGCTGGAACGACGGCAGCCGGCTGGCTGCGGTCGAATCGATTGTCGATCATCATACCTTGGCAATAGACGACTCAACTTTTGTCCGTGTTCCTGCCGATGCGGCGGCCACGGGACGCGCCCCTTACCCTGCTTGCAATGATGATCTTCTTCAATTCGGCACGCGCGACAAGTTACTGATCAACGGACATTTCTATTCGGACAAGCCGGCGGTGATTTCGTTTCTCATGGCCGGGTGGTATTGGCTGGGCGAACGCTGCGGCTTGCCGTCGGCTGCCCAGCGGCCGGACGTTTTCTGCCGGATGATGACCGTGAGCACATCGGGCCTGGCCTATGCGGTTGCCGTGTGGTGCATTTATGGCTTCGGGCAGCGGGCTGGCCTCCCGGTGCCTTGGCGCGTGGTCTTGAGCGCAAGTTTTGCCCTCGCCACGGTTGCTTTGCCGTACACGCGCCATGTGAACAATCACATGCTGTTATTGGGCGTGACGGCGTTGCTGCTTGCGCAGTTGCTGCAACTGGCCGACGAAATCGGCGCGGCAAGGGTGCTCTGGCTGCGCCTGATGATGATCGGAACACTCGGCGGGCTCGCGTACAACCTTGATCTAGGCGCGGGCCCTGTTTTGCTGATGTGCCTTTTCCCTCTGGTCGTCTATCGAACCCGCCGTGCATGGCTGGTGCTGCTTGTTGTGATGGCCGCTGCTCCGTGGCTGATCGCGCATCACGCGCTCAACTATGTGATCGGCGGCACGTTGAAGCCGATGAATACGGTGCCGGAATATTCGCAGTGGCCGGGTTGCCCGTTCACGCCCGAGAACATGACGGGCTTCTGGAGACATGGGCCCGCGCAATTGGCTGTTTACGCCTTCGCTCTGTTGTTCGGAAAACACGGTTTCATCGGCCATAATTTGCCGCTCTTTCTCTTGCTGGCGGCATTCGGCCATTGCAGATTGCAGATTGTAGATTGCAGATTGAAAGAGGGAACGGCTCCTCCGCGGGGATTCAAGTCTGCGATCATCAACCTCAAATCTGCAATCTGCAATCTGCAATTACCGGCTGAACTCCTCTTCGGCGTCGCCTGGTGCTGTGGCACCTGGTTGCTGTACAGCGCTTTCTCGAACAACTTCGGCGGGGCCTGTTGCTCGATCCGCTGGTTCGTGCCGTTTCTGGCGCCTGCCTATTACGGGCTGGCGCTTTTCCTGGGCCGATTCCCCTCTTACCGAATTGATTTCTGCATTCTCAGCGGCTGGGGAGCCGTGCTCGGCGCGATCATGTGGTCGAAGGGGCCGTGGATGTTGCACATGGTGCCGCTGTTCTGGCCGGTTCAAGCAGCGGCGTTGTTGAGCTGGCTGGGGTATCGGTTGGCACGCGCGGAGTACCGAGTACCGAGTACTCAGTACTCAGTACCCAGTACGCAGTACACGGCGCCCAGTATTTAGTGCTCGGTACCCAGTACTCAGTACTGGGCACTCAGTACTCGGTACTCAGTACTCGGTACTGACTTCGCCGTCCGCGGCAGGTCTAAGCACCGGAGGATGCCATGAATGTAGCGCAAATGCGACGAGCGGACCGCTGGCTTGGGGCGCCGGTTTGCTTTCTGTTAACCGGCCTGCGCTGGCTGTTGCGGCGCCGTGTGCCGCGCCCGCCCGAGGCGCCCGGCAGTATCTTGTTTGTCAAGCTGGCCGAGCAGGGCTCGACGGTCCTGGCCCAGGCGGCGATTCAAGCAGCCATCCGAAGCGTGGGCAAAGAGAATGTCTATTTTGTGCTGTTTGCCGAGAACCGTCCGATTCTCGATGTCATGGACCTCATTCCGTCCGAGAACATCATCGCCATAAACGCCAGGGGACTCGTGCGCACCATCGCCAGTGCAGTCTGCGCCATCTGGAAATTGCGGCGTGCGCGCATTGATGCGGCCGTCGATCTGGAGTTCTTTGCCCGCGCCTCGGCGGCCCTGTGTTACCTCAGCGGCGCACGCTGGCGGGCGGGGTACCACGCGTTTCGCGGGGAGGCTTCCTATCGCGGCAATTTGATGACGCATCGGCTGTCTTTCAATCCTTACTTGCACACGGCACAGACTTTCCAGATTCTCGTAGAAGCTCTGGACAGGCCCGGCGATCAATTCCCCACCTTCGATCTGGAACCACCGCTGCTTCAGCCAGCGGAAGCGCGCTTCCAGCCGGGGCGAGACGAGATTCAGGAGGTCCGGTCGCTCGTCAAAAATGCGCTCGGGCACGAATCCAACGCTGGTCTGGTTCTCCTCAATCCCAACGCCAGCGATTTGATTCCCCTGCGGCGCTGGCCGACCGAGCGCTATCTGGAGGTGGCGCGCCGGTTCCTGGCGCGTTATCCGGATGCCTGTATTGCCTTCACGGGGGCCCCCGGAGAAGCGGAGGCCGTAGCCAAGTTGGCCGAGCAAGTCGGATCGAACCGCTGTGTCAGCCTGGCTGGTAAAACCAGCTTGCGACAACTGCTGGTGCTTTATGGGCTCGCGGATGTCCTGGTCACCAACGACAGCGGCCCCGCACACTTCGCCACCCTGACGCCCATCGAGGTCGTGGTCCTGTTCGGCCCCGAAACACCGCGCCTGTTTGCCGCCTCGTCGCCGCGCACCCATCCGCTATGGGCGGGCCTGGCCTGCAGCCCCTGCATCAACGCCTTCAATGATCGCAATTCTCCCTGCCGGGACAACGTCTGCATGCAGCGCATCACCGTGGAGCACGTACTGGGCGAGCTTTGCCGGCTGTACGAGGGGCGTAAGCGAGTCGGTCTCCGGCGGTCGGCATAATGGTCATTCGTCATTGGTCATTCGTCATTCGCGTACCGCGAATGACGAATGACCAATTCTCGTCAACTCCGCTACAGCCGGATGGCGCTCCAGCACGTACAATAGACGCCATTCGCTAATGTGAGGGAGATCCCCGAATGGCGCAACCTGCTCCCGTGGTGTTTCTGCTTGATGTCGACAACACATTGCTCGACAACGACCGTGTGGCCGCCGACCTCAAGCGGCATCTTACAAAGGCCTTGGGGGCAGAGCGGCAGGAACGCTACTGGACAATCTTCGAAGAGTTGCGCCAGCAAGTCGGCTACGCGGATTATCTGGGTGCGCTGCAACGCTACCGGGCAGAGAACCCACGCGAGCCTAACTTCTTGCAGGTGTCTTTCTACCTCTTGAACTACCACTTCGCCAATCGCCTGTACCCCGGATCTCTTGACGTGATCGAGCACCTGGGCAAGTGGGGAGCGACGGTGATTCTGTCCGACGGCGACGTGGTGTTTCAGCCGCGCAAGGTGGAGCGCTCCGGGCTCTATGAGGCCGTGGAGGGCCGCGTGCTCATTTACATTCACAAGGAGCACGAGCTGGAAGATGTTGAGAAGCGTTTTCCGGCACGGCACTACGTTCTGATCGATGATAAGCTGCGCATCCTGGCGGCCGTGAAGAAGATTTGGGGCGCGCGCGTGACGACCGTTTTTCCGCGCCAGGGACATTATGCATTAGATCCCAAGGCGTTGAGCGCCTATCCACCCGCGGACATCACCGTTGAGCGCATCGGCGACCTGGTTGGGCATGACTTCGCCGGCCTGGCTAAGAAATCCTAGTCTAGTTATAGTTAAGCCAGGATCTCCTTCACCAGTTTACCATGCACATCCGTCAAGCGAAAATCCCGTCCCTGGAATTTGAAGGTAAGGCGCGTGTGATCGATGCCGAGTAAGTGCAGGATCGTCGCGTTGAGGTCGTACACCTCCACGGGATCGCGGACGATGTTGTAAGAGAAGTCGTCCGTTTCGCCGTGCGTCAGGCCGGGTTTGACGCCGGCGCCGGCCAGCCAGAGGGTGAAGCAGCGCGGGTGATGGTCGCGGCCGTAGTTGTCGGCGGTTAACTGACCCTGGGAATATACGGTGCGGCCGAACTCGCCGCCCCAGATCACCAGCGTATCGTCGAGCAAGCCGCGTTGCTTCAAATCCTGGACGAGGGCGGCGGAGGCCTGGTCGGTGTCGCGGCATTGGCCGCGGATTTGCTTGGGCAGGTTGCCGTGCTGGTCCCAGCCCATGTGATAGAGCTGGATGAAACGCACGCCGCGCTCGGCAAGGCGGCGAGCCAGTAAACAGTTGGCAGCAAAGGTGCCGGGCTTGCGGGCGTCAGGGCCATACAGGTCGAATATGTGGTTCGGCTCGCGGGAAATGTCGGTTAATTCGGGGACGGAGGTTTGCATGCGATAGGCGAGCTCGTACTGGGCGATGCGTGTGGCAATCTCCGGATCGCCCGCCTCCTCAAGCTTCATCTGATTGAGCCGGGCAAGGTCGTCGAGCATACGGCGGCGGCCGGCCTGGTCAAGCCCGGCGGGATTGGACAGGTAGAGCACCGGGTCGCCCA
>DASZFN010000736.1:0-2324 GCA_035939715.1 Gemmataceae bacterium
GCGTCATTCGTCCTGTCCGGCGTAATTGAAAGACATGCTGTTCCTCAGGGCGCAATTGTGCAACCGCCTTTTGCAGGCGCTGTTCGTCCTCGCGCTCCTCGGCGGCCAGGTCGGGCGCCAGCGTCCGGGTCTCTTCCCGGCCAGCCACGGCGTCCAGCGGCCGCAGCCTGCGTCTCCATGCGCTGCGCTGGATGTCCTTGGCGGAATTCAAGCCGACGCGAAAGATCCAGGCTTGTAAATCGCGTATGCGCGACGCCCGGCCCGCGCCGCGCCAGCACTTCAAGAATGCGTCCTGGACGGCGTCGCGCGCGTCCTCGTAATTGTGGAGAATGCGATTCAGCGTGCCCGTAAGCTTGGCGCGCACGGCCAGGAAAGTTTCGAGCAGCTTCTTTCGAACGCGTTGGGCGCTCGGCTTCGAAGTGGCTTGCCCCGTGAGGCATCCTTCCCCAGTGCGATCACTTGTGTCCTTGGGAAGCATGCCCGACCTCTCTTTCGTGCGTATTGAGCGCGAGGGAGTATTATGGAGATCGGTACTTCTGGTGCAACCTCTGTGCCAATTGTTTGGCGCCGAATGGTTGCTTTGGAGCGGTTCTCCAGCGTATAAAGGGGGCAGTGACTTCCCCACCTCGACGAGGATGGCTTACATGAAGTGCAGAACCCGTTGCGGCACGCTCGTGAACAAGCTGTGGATTTGCTATTTGCTTCTGGGTTGGATGACCTTCAGCGAAGCAGCCGCGGCTGCGCCCGAGATTGGCAACCTGTCGCTCCGTGGCCTGCAAACCGGGGCCACAACCACCTTGACCATTGACGGCTCGGACCTTCTTCCGGAGCCGCGCGTCATCCTTCCGGTCGCCATTGCCAGGCAATCCGTAAAGCCGGGAGCCGCGGCCAACCGCGTGCAGATCGAGATCGCCCTGCCGGCAGAGGTGTCGCCCGGCCTGTACCACCTGCGCGTCGCCAACGCTCAGGGCATATCGCGGGCCGTCGTTATTGGCATCGACCACCTGGCGCAGATGCCCTTTGCCTCACCAGTCGCCAAGCTCCCGGCCGCCCTGCACGGAAATCTTGGCTACGGAGCGACCCTGCAGACTTCCTTCGCCGGCAAAAAAGGACAGCGCATGGTCGTCGACCTGGAAGCGCGCCGGCTGGGCGCGGCGTTCGACCCCATCATCGAGCTATACGATCCGCAGCGCGTGCAAGTCGCCTACGCACAGGGAAGTCCGACCCTGAACGGCGACGCGCGCATTGATGCGATTTTGCCTGCGGACGGTCAGTACACCGTGGACCTGCACGATGTGCTCTACCAGGGCGGCGAGCCGAATTTCTTCCGCCTCAAAATCGGTTCCCTCTCCTACGCCGACCTGGTCTTTCCCCTGGGCGGGCAACGACACACGGAGAGTTCGTTTGAGCCGATCGGCAATCCCGCCATAAAGAACAGCACTCTAAAAATTGCTTTGCGCAGCGCCGCCATAGACGTGCCGGCGCCATTGCCGGCCGAAATGATCGGACCGGCGCCGCGTGTCTTTGTCGGCGACTTTACCGAGACTGTCAAGAACTCGCCGGCGGGCAAGCTTCAGGAAGTGACGGCGCCGGCCGTGATCAACGGCCGCATCGAGAAACCGCATAGCGAAGATCGCTATCGTTTGCTGGTAAAGCCGGGCATGAATCTGCGCTTCGACGTCATGGCCAACCGCGCCGGATCCCCTCTCGACGGCGTTCTGTCCATCCGCAATGAGGCGGGAGTGGAGTTGGCGATGAGCGACGACCGGCCGGATACCGTCGATCCGGGGCTCGACTTTGCCGTCCCGGCCGGAGTCAACGCCCTGGTGGTTGTCCTGAAAGACCTGGAAGGCCGCGGCGGCCAGAACTTTCTCTATCGGCTGTCGGTGACGCCCGCCGATCGTCCAGACTTCGCCCTGACATTGCTGGAGGATCGGCTCGCGTTGCCTCAAGGCGGGGCCGGGCTCGTCCGCGTGCGCGTCAACCGCGTCGGCTTCAATGGCCCTATCAAGCTCTCGGTTCCCGGACTTCCTCTAGGAGCCATGCTGTCCGGAGATGAGATTCCCTCCGGGGCAACGGATGCTCTCTTGACCTTCTCTTCGAAGTCCGGACTTGCTCCGGCCCAGGTGCTGACCACGGTGATCGGCGAAAGCACTTCCCAAAAAGAGCGCTTACACCGTCTGGCCATGTTGCCCGAAACGAGTGTCACGCGTTTCCAGCCCTGGCTGCGCAGCGAACTGGCCGTGGCCATGACGGAGCCAAACCCAATTCGCATCGCCTGGGAAAGCAACGAAACCTCGCTCGCGCTCGGTTCCACATTTCCG
>DASZFN010000737.1:0-4391 GCA_035939715.1 Gemmataceae bacterium
TATCTGCGTTGATCAGCCAGTAGCCAGTAGTCAGCATTGCTACTGACTACTGACTCTTCTTCCGCCACTTGACACTTCCATTGATCGCGTCCAAACTGACAAAACGCTAACCAGTCAAGGCCTCTACAGGTGCGTGCGACGATGCCGGAACAGCCCGACGCAACTGCCAATCCTGCCGACGCGCCGACTTTATCCGCGCCGCCTGCGGCGTCCGAGAATTTACCGGCTGCGGAAATTCCCCAGGAGCAGCCGACGCTCAATCCCGCCAGCGAATCAACCCCTTCGCTTGCTGCCAATGCTCCGGCCCTTGGGGACAGCGGAAAGCCGGCACGGGCGTTTGGCGATTACGAGCTGCTGGGAGAGATCGCCCGCGGCGGCATGGGCGTTGTCTACCGGGCGCGCGAGCGGCAGTCCGGCCGCCTGGTGGCCCTCAAGATGATGCTCGCCGACAGCGCCGTGGACGCCACCTACGTGCAGCGCTTCGCCCTGGAGGCGAAAGCGACCGGCGAGCTCAGTCACCCGGGCATTGTCGCCATCCACGCCTGGGGACAGCATGAGGGGCAGTTCTTCTACACCATGGACTACGTGCCCGGCTTTCCGCTCAGTCGCATTTTGCGACGCCGGCCTCTCGCCGTGCCGCGCGCCGTCCGCTATCTGCTGGGCATTGCCCGCGCCGTCGCCGCGGCCCATGCCCAGGGCATCGTGCACCGCGACCTCAAGCCCGGCAATGTCGTCATCGATCCCAGCGATCTGCCGCGCGTCCTCGATTTTGGACTGGCCAAGCGCCACCGCGCCGGACCCATACCTGCCGACAGTAATGCCGTGGAAGTGACCGCTGTCGACGACGTGGTTGATGTGCTTCCCGCCGACGCGGAGTGTGCCGCGCCCAGCGCTCCGACCGACAGCAAGGACACTCCGCCGCGCACCCAGAAAGGCGCCGTGCTGGGCACGCCTTCCTACATGGCTCCGGAGCAGGCGCGCGGCGAGCATGGCAAGGTCGGGCCGGCGGCCGATGTCCATGCCCTGGGCGCCATCTTTTTCGAGATGCTCACCGGCCGGCCGCCCTACGAAGCGCCGACCATGATGGACACGCTCATCCAGGTGATCGAGCAGAAGCCGCCGCGCATGGCCGCCCTCAATCGCAAGGTGCCGGGCACCCTGCAGGAAGTTTGTCTGCATTGCCTGGAAAAGGACGCGCGCGACCGCTACCCCGATGCCGGCGCGCTGGCCGACGACCTGGCAAGGCGCTGGCGGCGCGCGGCGCAGAAGCGCCGCTTTGCCCGGTTAGCCCTGGCCTCGGGTCTGTTGTTCGGCATGCTCCTCTTCCTTCGCTTTGGTCTTCTCAATCGCGAATGGCTGACGCTCGATGCGCTCAGCCAGATGGCGGCGAACTGGGCGGCCATTGGCGGGCCGACGATGCAAGGCGCCGCCTCGATTCTGGCAACCCTTCTTGGCTCCGTGCTGAGCGTGGCGCCATTTCTCTGTTTGCTGGCGTTTCTCGTTTGGCTCGCCGCCTGGTTGGCGAACTCGGTCGAGGGCTCGCGAGGCAAACGTCGCCCGACCGACGCCAGGCCGCTCGACAGCGAGCCCTATTTACAAAGGCTCTTTGCGGTGCGCGGCGAGGCGCCGGCCCACCACGCTGCCCAGGCCACGGCAGCCGGCATCGAGCTTGCCGATATCGAGTTCGCGCGCACGCTGTACGAATCGGCGGCCTGCCGCGTCCGCAAGGGCAGGCAAAGGTCCCTGGATCGACC
The DNA here is from genome assembly GCA_035939715.1 of Gemmataceae bacterium. GTDB lineage: Bacteria > Planctomycetota > Planctomycetia > Gemmatales > Gemmataceae > DASZFN01. The sequence continues at coordinate 1,755 of DASZFN010000737.1, forward strand.
GGTGCTGGTATGGCTGGACCCCGGCCGCCCACCGGAAGGGATGGCGGCGCCCGGCGTGGTCGTGCGGCATCCGTCGGTCCTGAACCTGCACGCGGTCGGCAGCGGTCCTGAAGGCCGATACCTGGTCACAGAGCCCGCGGCGGCTACGCCCCTGGCTGAACTGTTGGAGCGCCGCAGCCTCGACCCGCTGGAAGCCGCCTTTCTGATCGTCAAGGTCGCGTACGCGCTGCAAGCGTTTCACGATCAGGGCGTCCGCCACGGCCGGCTCAGTGCCGACTGGATTCTCGCCCAGGGCGATCTGGAGCCTCTCCTGTGTCCATGCGGGGTGCCGAGTCAGGCCGCCGATGACCGTGAACAGGACATCACGGCCCTGGGCCGGCTGCTGCGCGACTGGCTGCCGCCGCGGCCAGTCCGCTGGTGGCGTTCGCCGTTGGCCATGCTTTACCAGGTCGCCGATGCCGCCGGAGCAAACGAATATGAACGTCCGGCAGACTTTGCCAGGGATCTGGAACGAGCAGCGCATGCCGCGCATGTGCGCCGGTGGGAGCGCGTGGGCGGCATTCTTTTCTTCATTCTCTGGGCACTGCCCTTGCTCGCGGGGTTTGTCGGTCTGGCTGTGGATTACGCAGTGGGAGCAGACGCAGAAACGCCCTCGGGCGTGCGCCAGGTTGCCTTGTTCGTCGCCCAACACCTGCTGATTATCCTGGCGCCTGCGGCGGTCTTACTCGGCCTGGTACAGAGCTGGGGCATGGTGCGAGGCTATCGCCTGCGGCTGCGCTGCAGTACCTTCGCCCCGCTCATGCGCAACAAACTGACCGCGCAACTTTTGCTTACGCTCCTGGTTATGCTCATCCCCGCCGTTCTGGCCTGCGTGGCCCTGCATCGCCTGGGACAGCCGATCAGCTTTCCGGTCTGGTTGCTGGCAGCAGCCGAATTGCTTGGTTTCTGGTTGCTTGGCATTTGTCTCATGGGCCTGGTCACCTTTGGCGAATTTCTCGTCGAGAGTGTTCGCGCGCAACCCACCGATATCCTCATCGGCTCCGCCGCCCTGGTCAGCGCTCCGGAAGCAAGTCTTCCCAGTCCCCAGGAAGCAGCGCGTACTTTGGGCGGCCGCACACGCTGGCGAGAGCAGTAGTCCCTTGACCGCACCCTTCCTTGCATGTAGTGTCAGTCTCGCCATGCCTTCCAGTCTTTGGTCCCTGATTCTCGTGCTCCCGGTAGCGCTCCTCCTCTACCAACTTGCTACCACGCTGGGCAAAGTGCGCGGTCTGGTTGTCAGTTTGGTACTGGTGCTATTGCTCGGCGGCGTCTGGTTTACCCTGGCGCGGCCTGTGAGCCACACACCTCCAGAAGGCCGAAACGCTTCCGTCGCCTCGGATGCTTGTTTCAAATGCCATCAGGATCATTACGCGAGCTGGCAGCGCACCTTTCACCGCACCATGACCCGCGAAGCGACGCCGGAAAACGTCAAGGGAGATTTCCACGACGCCACCTATGTATTCCAGGGAATAGCGACGCGCCTGACCCGCGAAGGGAACGAGTTCTTCATGGAGACACTCGACCAGGGCTGGTCAAACCAGGTGGCGCGGCGCGCAGCCCTGGGCATGAAACAGCAAGCGGCCGCGCCGCCGCCTGTGCGCAAGTACAAGGTGGAGCGCCTGGTCGGCTCGCACTGGTTTCAGGAATGCCTGATGAAGGACGACAGCGGCCGCTACTGGCGGCTACCTGTCTCCTACCACCTTGTCGAGAACCGCTGGATCCACACGAACGGGGCCTTCCTCGCGCCGGACACGGACGACTTCTGGAACAAGAGCGGCGTCTGGAATGAAAGCTGCGTGTTTTGCCATAACACCAAGCCGAGTAAGCAACCACTGCGGCAGCCGTGGGACGAAAACCTTGTGCTCGGCTACGGCACCGAAGTGGCCGAACTGGGCATCGCCTGCGAAGCCTGTCATGGACCCGGCGCGGAACACGTCCGGCAAAATCAAAACCCGGCGCGCCGCTTGGCCGTGCAGGGCAACGGCGACCCGACCATCGTGAATCCACGGCGGCTGCCGGTCAAACGCGCTGATGATATTTGCGCGCATTGCCACGGGGCGCTCGTGCCACGATCGGAGACCTGGGACCATGCGACCTTGGCGGACCCATTCGATGCCGGCGGCGACCTTATGGATTTCAACCGCTTCTTCTGGTCCGAGGCCGAGCAAATGAAGCTGTACGCTCAGGAGCGCCGCCGGCCCGTCGCCCTGCCCGGCGCCGTGCCGACCGTGGCAACGGAATTGGCTGAGCGTGCCAAAACTGCGCCGCCAACGGGCGACGGCCGCTTCTGGGGCGATGGCACGCCGCTTACCACGGCCCTCGAATACCAGGGCATGGCCCTGTCCGCGTGCTATCAAAAAGGCACTGGCCGGTTAAGCTGCCTGAGCTGCCATTCCATGCACGACAGCAAACCGAACTTCCTGCTGGCGCGCGGCATGGAGACGAACGACGCCTGCTATCAATGTCATGACGCCTACCGGCAGCGCCTGGTCGAGCATACGCATCATCCGGCCGGCTCTCCAGGCAGCCTGTGCTACAACTGCCACATGCCCTACCAGGTCTACTCGCTTTTGACCACGCATCGCTCGCATCGCATCG
>DASZFN010000738.1:0-5153 GCA_035939715.1 Gemmataceae bacterium
CCTCGTTCCCCAGAACAGCCAGCGCTTGCACACGGTGGCTGCGGACGCCGCGGCCTGGTATCCTGGGCTCGACCTTGGCCCAGCAGCGCCTGCTGCTAGCCGATAAGGAAGGCGAAGCACGCACCCTCGACCAGGAATTGACACGTCTTCGAGCCGCCCATCGCAAGGCCAGCCCGGCCGAGCGGGTTGCCCTGCAGGCGCCCAAGCGCTGTGCCAAGGAGCGGCGAGCCATGCTCCGCCAGGAAATCAACTCGCTCAAACGCGGACCCGGCAGCGATAGCGACCGTGTGCAAGCGCTGGTTGTTCTGGGGAACGAGGCGGCCACGCCGGAACAAGGACAGATCGTGCAGCGGCTGGTCCAGCGCGTCGATTACGACGGCAGACAGGGCAAGCTGGCCATCGTCCTGCGCCAAGACGATGCCGAGACACCGAGCGAGTTATCCGCGTGATGCCACGGGAAAGGATAAGCGATGACTACTCCCTACACGATTGAATGCACGGTGCAGTTTGGCCGTCCGGGACGGGGCGGCGCTTGGCGTAGTGCGGATCAGCCCATGCCATTTGCGGGCCGCATCCCGCGTCTGGCTCGGCTCATGGCCTTGGCACTCCGCTTTGAGAAGCTGTTAGCCACAGGCGCGGTCAAGGACTTCCGTACTTTGGCGCGGCTGGGGCACGTCAGCCCGGCCCGGATCAGTCAGATCGTGAGCCTCTTGCATCTGGCGCCTGATATCCAGGAAGCGCTCTTGTTCCACCGTCGTCCGCAGCGTGGTCGGGATAGCCTGGGCCTGGGCAAGGTGCTACCGCTGACGAAGGTCTGGGACTGGCACAAGCAGCGTCGTATGTGGCGTGGCTTGATGGGCGAGGAGGTCGACGGGGTCGCGCCACAGCGCAAGCGTGGCGTTGTGTTGGCCAACCGGTTCGGTGATTTTGCGAGAGACCGTCGCTGTCGGGCGCCACGGCCGGCTTAAGCGTTTTCAGGAGTTCGTATCAAATTCTCGGGGTACCGAGGCGGACGCTAAAAACCTCCAACACAGCAGTTAACTCGCAAATCCCCCAGAAAAACCGGGCTTCGGGGCCACGTCAGTTAACTAGATTGTTGCGATTTAGCGTCCGCTTCAGGGAGGTGGTTTTCAGACAGCGAAATCTGTCGCCCCGAGTTAACTTCTCTCGTTTACAATCTGAGTTCATTCTTGCGTCCGTCGGGTGATAAACTAACCTCATCAGAACCTCATTGAGGAGTATGGCGGACGTACCTCCTCCGGGAAAATAGGTACCGGGGTCAGTGTTTCGAAGAATGTCCTGCAAGATAGCGACGCCTTTTTCTCTTGGCGGAACAGGCGCATGCCCAGCTGGAGTAAGCGTCGTCTGTCCATACAGCGCCGCCGCCTCGCGGCGCATGATTTCGAAGAGCGCCCACAGGTGCCAGCGGATGCCTGTCGCTTCACTCTCTCGGATGCTCACGTCGCCATCGATGCGTTGCACGGCTTTGTTGAACCAGGATCGACCTTCTTCCACCTGGCCGAGCTGGTGGTGGGCCATGGACAACTGCAACCAGGCGATCACCGGTCCTCCCCAATCCAGGTTCATTTTCCAGCGTTTACCCAGGGCCTTGTGAAGTTCCGGGATGGCCTTTGCCGGTTCGCCGCCGCGGAGATAGGCGGCGGACGAACCGAGCAACAGCATCGCATCGTCGGGATCGGCCGCCAGGGCTGTCCTGGCCAAGCGCGTTGCCAGTTGCAGATTCGCGTCAGCATTTGCTCGAAGGAAGCAGATGGACGCGACCTGGTTGAGTTCCACGACCTCGAGCGCGTTCTTCGGCGGCGGCCGGCCGCCGAAGCGGCGTACCACTTCCCGGCAGATGCGCCGGTAGCCTTCGTCGTCTTCCATGCGCAGGCGGCAGAGCGCGTAACAGTACCAGTCGAACACGCGGTCCCGAGCGCCGAGACGGTAGGCGTCGTCGAAGTCGGCGGCCGCCAACTGCCATTGGTTTCGCCGGGCGAAGAAATGCGCCCGATCGAGCCGAAAACGCCCCTGGGTCGGCCGTAGTTCGATCACCCTGCTGAAAGCGGCCTGGGCCTCGTCCCAGCGCCCCAGCTTGGCGAGACCGCGACTTTGCACCAACCAATGGAGCACGCGGTCGGCCGTCGTTGGACCGTCGAACCATGCCTGGGCCTCGCGGCGCAGGAGACAGTCAGCCAGCCACTCGAAGTTCGGAGGTAGATCCAAATCGTCCTCGAGCGGCTCGACGGGAAAGTTGCTGGTCAGTTGTTCGACGCGCTGGTTCATCTTCTCCAACCAGCGCCGCGCTTCTTCGGCCCGGCCCGCTTGCCGGCAGGCCATGGCCAGGACCGGCCAGCCCTGGAGGTTGAACGAGTCGAAGTTATCCTCGACTGAGTTCTGCAGAAGCGGGATGGCTCGATCGAGCTGGCCGGCGCGATAGTACAACGTACCCAAAACGAGTTGCCGGAACCTGTCATTCGGACGAAGCCCAAGGCCTTGTTCGGCCAGGTGCAGCAGGCGCGCTCGGTCCACGAGCCCCCCCGGGCCGAGGCCGCAGACCTGCCCCAGCCGCGCTTGATCCTCCGCATCCGGCGAAGCCCCGAATTGCTCCAGCATGCGTCCGCACGTCTGTCGATAAGCGCTCTGGTCCCCCTGGTACAGGGCCAAGGCCGCATGGAGCCGCCAGAGATGTGGATCGCCGGATGGTTGCAGAGCGAAGGCGGCGCGGGAGTCCGGGGCGGCCAAATCCCACAGATAGAACCGCGCATAAAATTGGCCGCGGCGCGTAAAAGCCAGCGAACTATCCGGCCGCGTTTCGACTGCCTGGTTGAGATAGCCCAAGGACTGGTTCCACCCCCTATAGGCGGCGTAGGAGGCGGCACGGTCCAGGAGCGTGTCGAGTTCTCTTTTCCGCTCCGCTTCTTCAAGGCGAACGCGCTCCGCCTGGTCGTCTGCCTTCCGGGCCAGTTGCTGCAGGCGATACGCCGACAGCCGATTGCCGATGGCGAGGACGAAGAGGAGGGTCGCCACGGCCCCCAGCAAGCCGGCCACGAGCGGATTGCGCCGGCACCAGCGCCAGAGCTTTTCCGGCCGGCCGACAGGCCGGCCACGGATCGGCTGGTATTCCAGAAACCGGCGTAAGTCGTCCGCCAGAGCGCCGGCCGTCGCGTAGCGCTTCTGGGGTTCCTTGTGCAAACACTTCAGGCAGATCGTTTCCAGGTCGCGCGGCGTGGCGGCGGCGAGCTTCCCGGGGGGTACCGGCTCGCGGGTCCGCACCTGGTTGAGCGTCTCCAGCACGGTCGCCGCCAGGAACGGCGGCCGGCCGGTTAGCAACTCGTAGAGGATCGTCCCCAAGGCGTAGATGTCGGCCGCCGGGCCAAGCCGCTGTGACCCTCCTTGCGTTTGTTCCGGCGCCATGTACGAGGGCGTTCCCAGAACTTCCCCCGTGGCGGTGAGCTCCGGCCGCTCTTGCTTGGCCAGGCCGAAGTCGGAAATCTTGGGCAGGCCGTCCGCGCCAAGCAGGACGTTGGCAGGCTTGAGATCCCGATGAATGACGCCGTGGGCGTGCGCGTGGTCAACGGCGCGGGCCAGCGTTTCCACCAGCTCAGCGGCCTGGCGGCCGGGGAGTGGCCTGGCCGCGAGCTTTTGGGACAGGCTGCCCCCGCCCATCAGCTCGAGCACCAGGAACGGCACGCCTTCCTGGTCACCGACTTCGTAGACCTGGACGATGCCGGGATGCTGCAAGCGGGCGATCGCGTCCGCCTCGGCGAGAAAGCGCAGCCGTCGCTCGGCTGGGGCATGGGCTGCCGCCAGGAGCATTTTCAGAGCGACCAGGCGCTGCGGCTGGCTCTGCCGCGCCCGGTAAACGATGCTCATGCCGCCGCGGCCCAATTCCTCCAGAATCTCATAACCGGCCGGCGCTTGCGGAAAACCGTCGCCTTTCGGCAAAGGGGACAGGACATCTGCAGTGAGTTCCGGCTGGCACTGCTGTTGCACCGGCGTCGTCTGGGGATCGATTGTCGCCCCCGCAGGGCTCGGATGGAGTCGTCCGCGCAAGGAGCGGACGAAAGGATCGGTCAGACCGTCGAGGCGCTGAGCGACCGCCTCGCAGGCCGGGCAGCTTTCCAGATGAAGCGTAATGGCGCGGACGATGGGCTCGGACAATTCGCCCGCCAGCAGCGCGCGCAAGTCCGCTTCGCTGACACAGCCCAGTCCCACCATGGATTAGCCTCCGCCGCCAGGGTCTTCAAGGCGCCATCACCAGCGGTTCAAGCGACGAATTGCCTGCCTGGCAGCGGTCCAAAGCGCTAGCGCGGGGCATGGACAGCTGGTGAACAATAAGCCCGAAGCGCTGGCGCGAGTCATGGACGGCAAGTTTCAAATTTCGTCCAGTATGGTAACATAACGAGAGCGTGCTACCACATAAATAATCTCGTAATGCAGAATGGCTGCGCAACCGACCCCGTTAAGCTTGCTCCAGCGTGCCCGCGCTCATGACCCAGACGCCTGGCGGCGGCTGGTGGAGCTTTATCAGCCCCTGGTGCGGTTCTGGTGCCGGCGGGGAGGCCTCGATGGCGCCAACCTTGAGGACGTGGTGCAGGAGACCTTTGCCAGCGCCGCCGCCAAACTGGAGCAATTTCACCACGACCAGCCCGGCGACACTTTTCGTGGCTGGTTGCGCAAGATCGCGCAGAATCACGTGCTTGGCCATTTCCGTCGCGGCCGGAGGCGGCCACAGGCGCAAGGCGGCTCGGAAGCTTGGCGGCTTCTCGAGAACGTCGCTGACCCCCTCGGCGAAGCAGGTGCCGAGGAGGCCGTCGAAATGAGCCAGCTCTACCGCCGGGCCCTGGAGCAAGTTCGTTCGGAGTTCGAAGAGCCTACCTGGCGGGCTTTCTGGCTCACCACCGTGGAAGACCGGACTCCGGTAGCCCTGGCCGACGAGCTGGGCATGACGCCGGCCGCCATTCGCCAGGCCAAATCCCGCGTGCTTCGCCGGCTCAAGCGCGAAATGGGCGAGCTTCTCACCTGATCACCCGTCGTTGGGCTGCCATTTTCCTTTTTGCTGTCACACGGCGCGCATTTCCTTCCTTAGCGGGGAGGAGTGGCTAAGAGCCAACCTCCGCCGTCGGCAGCCTCCAAGAGAGGGTCTCCTG
>DASZFN010000739.1:0-6401 GCA_035939715.1 Gemmataceae bacterium
CCGGCTGAGCCGGCAGATTGCTCTTGAACGAAGCAGGACTGGTTGATCCTCGCGGCTCCGGGAGATGGACAGTTTTGGAACGGCCATGCTGTTCATGCTCGGTTGGCTGTTGTTTCGACTTGTGGTGATGCCTGCGCTGCCACCACCTCCGCGCTGGCTCTTCTTGCAGATCCACCTTGCTTAGATCTGAAACAATCAGCCAAACGATCCATGCCCCAATCGCCAACATGATAAGGTCTACGAATCCAAGCCCGGTCCGCCAAAAACTAACCCTGACGCCAAACGCAAGGATGTAGCCAAAGATCATCCAGAAGCATACGAACCGCCTCCACGGTTTCCGCTCGTATTTCATGGCTCAAACCCGTTTTTGCGCCAGCTTGCCTGATCTAGTGACACACACACACTCAGTGATCCCGCCTACGCCACCGTCTTGTTGAAATACTCCAGCGCGGCGACGATTTCCGCGATCACGTCTTCGTCGAGCGTGCCGTGCTGAAGCTGGTTGGCGAAGGCATTCAAGCCGGATGAATCCGCGGGCCGCTCCAGGTACTGCATGTAGTAACTGCGCACCAGATTCTGCTGGTATTCCTGGCTCGCGGCCATGAAGGACACGACAGCCATCGGCGACAGGCCTGCTGCCATGGCATTGCTGAATGCCGCCAGGCTGTTGGTATCGGGTGCGCGATTGAGGACGTCGGCGTAGATCGCTTGTAAGAAGCCGTTGATGGTGCCGCCCGCGCGCTGATAGTACTCGGGCGACCCAGCCACCAAGGCGATGACCTGTTCGACCTTGCCGCCATGCTGCAGGACGGAGACAAAGCCTGCCTGTCCTTGCGCATCCGCACTGCGGCGGAGATAGTGCATGTAAACGGCCTGCACCTCGATGATCCGATATTCCGTGCTGCTCTCAATAGCGCTGGCAATCTGCTGGCGCGGCGTGCCCTGGTCCAGGAGCCCGCTCCAGTGCGCCAGGCCCGGGGCATCGACTGCTCGGTGCAAGAGATCCTCGTAGAGCTCGGAGACAAACCGCTGGTTCGGTGTTCCGCGCGTGCCGTCCGGCAAGAGTGCTGGGCGGATCGGGAGCGTTACCGCATTCGATGTGCCGCCGCCGGGCCCGGGATTCACGACCGTGAGGGCCACAGGCCCCTCGTCCAGATTCGTGTCGGGCAAGCCGATCAGAGCGTAAACGTAGGCCTGTAGTTGCGTGGGGCTCACGTAAGCGGTCAAAACCGCGCGACCGTTGGACTGCACCGTTGTAAAGAAGTTAGCGCCGTTGACGGTCACGATCGGACCATAAGCCGTTTCGAGAATGACGGACGGATTAATGCTGGTGATTTGTGGCGCCGGGCGATCCGGCTGCCAGAACTCGGACGTGTTCCCGGCCGGATCGGTCGCGGTGGCCGTGAACAGCGGCCCGCTCGATGCTGGCCCGGTGAACGTGAAGCTTGCCCGGCCTGAGGCGTCCGTGGTTACCGGCATGGCGCCGAGAAAGGTTTTGCCCTCGACGTACCCCGACGGTTCCTGATCGCCGGCGAAGAACTCAAGGGTGAACGTGGTCGCGGCGGTGCTGGAGAGGGCGCCCATGACGGTGGTGAGGCCGCCCGCCGTGCTGGTCGAAGTGATTACGGGAAAGTTCTGGTAATTGTTGGGCCCGGTGTGCCCCTTGGAGCCGTTCGCGGTATAGCCGTTATCGCCCAGATCGATCGGCAGCGCGGTGCTGGCAAAGATAGAATTCTGACTGATGCGGTTGCCGGTGCCGGAAATCACATCCAGCGCTTCCCCTGGGGAGTTGGCGATGACGTTGTTGGCAACGACGTTGTTATCGCCGCTAATAGTTACCGTCTTGACGATCAGGCCAAGAGCGGGCGGTCCGCCGAGGGGGGTAATCCCATCGATCCCCGTTCCCATGTAGTTGCCTTGCACGAGCGTGTAGGATGCTTTAATCGAGAGTGTTCCATTAGCAAAGACGTTGCGGGCTGCGGACGTTGCCCCGCCGATGGTAATGCGTAAACCGCCGTTAATATCCATGTCCGCGGGATTCAGATAGGTATTGCCAAGAGACTGCGTTCCTGTGGCGTCGGTGCCAAATAGATTGCCGGCCACAACGGTGTCGGATGTGTAGGACAGCTCGATGCCCGAGAATTGTCGTTGCACCGGTCCGACCAGGAGATTGCCGGCGCCCGGCGCCGTTCCGCCGATGGTCACGTTCGGACTGTTAAAGACACCGATCGCCACATCGCTGCCGATAGCCTTGGTTCCCGTGGGATCGGAGCCAATATAGTTTCCTTCGACAATCGTGCCGGCGCCGCCGCCGCCGAAATTGCCGATGCCGATGCCGAAAAAGTTGTCGGAGATTACATTACGCGCCGCCGCCGTCGTGCCACCGATAACATTGTTGGAACCAATGACCGTGATACCTGAAGTGTAGCCGCCCGCTGAAAAGCTGCTGGCGGCGAGGCCGTTCGCATCGAGGCCGATGTAATTTCCGCTAATGACATTGTTGTTGCCCCCCAGCACAAGGGCGCCTGCTGGTCCGTTTTGCGACTGTGAGGCAAAATGGATGAGCGCCAGGCCGCGCACCGTGCAGCCGTCGGCTTCGACATCGATTCCGATGAAGGGGTTCATGGATTGAATGGCAGCCCCGGACAGGACAATGAGCGGCGTACCGGAGAAACCAGGCTGTGTGGTGCCATCGACGGTAACGGTGTCGGTGATGGGCGGCAAAAACGACTGGAGGGCAATGGTTTGGGCGCCGCCGCCGCCGATGGCGAACGCAATCGTGTCGGCGCCGACATCCCTGTCGGCGTCAAGAATCGCTTGACGCAATGACCCCGGGCCGCTGTCGTTCGCGTTGGCCACGGTGAAGGTGGACAGCGCCAACCGGTCTTCCAGGCATTCCAGAGTTGGCCGCGCTTGTGACCGAACGCGCCGCGTCGGCAACTTACCGTGACGCCGCCATGACTTGGGAATAGATAGCATTCGCAGCCCTCGTCTTTCGGTTGTACAGAACGGCTGGCATACTGCCGGATTACGACGATAGCACATTAACGCAGCTCGTTGAAGCGTTTGGGTTGCTCTTTTTCGGCGGTCGCAAGAAGTAAAGGAGACATCCTGGACATCCCCAGTCTTTTCCAGTGGTGTAAAGTTCCGCGGTGCCGTCGTGGCGGTGCAAAGGCCATGCCAGAAACCGGACGTGTTGCATGAGGGCATGAAGAGGAAGGACTATCGGGCTTTTATCAAGCTCCACATGAGAGTGGTCTCCAACGTCTGGGCAAACATCAGGAGGCTTGATACTCAAAAAAGGGAAGAGCCTTGCCTGAATGGCAAGGCTGGTTCCTCGCATTAGAGCTAGCCGATGCGGTTGTCTAGCTGGAAGATAGGCTCCGCGGGCTCCTCCTGCTTTGCCGCTGAATTGAAATACTCGATGGAGCATTCGGCTCGTCATCGCCGATAGTGAGATCACAGCGCCTGGCTGAGCGTTTCAGCGTCAGTTCATTTTTCCCTTGCCATGTCGCGCTGGAGCGCGCATGCTCGATCATGGGACGGCAACCGCTTCGGGTCGCTGGTGCGCTGGTTTATTACGCCTTTAGTTAACACGGGGGCGCGCGAGGACTTGCTGATCGCCTTGATCGGGCGCGAACGAGGAATTTGGCGCCGGGCGCACGGCGGCGGTTGACTTACCCATTGCGGCGCTCGACTCACGACGACGACGAGGAAAGGACCGTGCAGAAAGGCATAAAATCCATGTGTTTCGCGCGATGCGCACGTTGGCTTGCTCGCAAGTCATTTGCCCGGATGGTGGGACAACGTCTCACGGCGAGAAGAATCCACCTTTCGATAGAGACGCTGGAAACGCGCACCGTCCCGAGTCTCGTGACTGCTCAGCGCTTCGACGCTGGCGCGCTTACCAATTTCTCCGACGGCACGGCCGTGGGCGATTTCAACAACGACGGCAAATTGGATGTACTGGCGTTTGATTCAAGCGGTCTGGGCAATGCGTACCTGACCCTCGGCAACGGCGACGGCTCGTTTCAGTCGCCTACCCAGGTTTCCACGGAACCTCTCGGTGATGTCGTCGTGGGCGATTTTAATCATGACGGCAACCTGGATTTCGCTTGCGCCGATCGGGACAACATTACGAATGTCAGCATTGCTGTCTATCTGGGCAACGGGGACGGCACGTTTCAGGCGCCAAAGCAAATGGTGGAGCCATTTAATTTCGGCTCAATGGTTGCCGGCGATTTCAACGGCGACGGCAAACTTGACCTGGCGCTGAGTGCCGAGCCGTTGGGCGTGACAACGGTTTATATCTTTCAGGGCAATGGCGATGGCACATTTCAGAATCCCGTATTGACGCCCCTCACGGATGTTACGCACGGCGTCACGTTGACGGCAGCCGACCTCAACCACGACGGCAAAGCGGATCTGGTGGCTCTCCGCGCCTGGACGCCGTCAACCACGATCGACATTTTGCTAAGCAACGGCGATGGCACCTTGAGGGAAACTGCGAGCATGAAGCTCGGTGAGGAGCTGGCGGGCGCCGCCGTAGGCGATCTTAACGGCGACGGCATTCCCGATCTCGTGGTCGCCGATCACACCGACCAGGTTTCACCCAGCGGCTACTGGAGGCTCCAGGGGAAGGGCGACGGCACATTCCAGACGCCGGTATTCACGCCAACGACCTTTGTTACAAGCGCGGCCGTGCTACGCGATCTGAACGGCGACGGTAAGCTCGACCTGGTCATGTTCGACCTTACCGAGTCGAGCAAATTCACCATCTCCCTGGGCGACGGCCACGGGGCGTTCACGGAAGGGGCCAGCTATACCGACGCGCCCGGTTCGTACAGCGGCGCCCTTGGCGATTTCAATGGCGACGGCAAGGTGGATATCGTCATGGCCACGTGGCCCCTGCAAACGCCCACGGGCATTTTCAGCGCCTCCCTCGTGCTTGGCAATGGCGACGGCACATTTAAGGCGGAGCGTGTGTTCAGTGAGACGCCGACGCCGACTTTCGCAACGCCATTCAACTCCACCGCCGTCGGCCTGGGAGACTTCAACGGTGACGGCAATCTTGACGCCGTTGTCGCGGCGAACTCGTATTTTACCCCGTCGTTGGTAAGTTTGCAGCAGGGCAAAGGTGATGGCACTTTCGCTCCGCCCTACGAAACTTTGGCGCTCAGCCAACCCGGTGTTGCTCTGGTCGTCGCTGACCTCAATCACGACGGGCATCCAGATTTTGCAGTTCTTGACACTTTTGGTCTCTCCTTCTCTGACCCCCATGGCAATGTCTCTGTAGGCATCAACCGCGGCGACGGGACATTTCCGGGTCTGAATGTCGTATTTACCGATCATAATACAACGGCGTTAGCTGTGGGGGACTTCAACGGTGACGGTATTCCCGACCTGGTCGTCGGCCCAACGAGCAGCGGCGTGGCCGTACTCCTGGGAAAAGGCGACGGGACTTTTCAGAACCCGGTGTACTCTGCGGCCCGCGCTGATGTGACCAAAATTGTTGTCGCTGACTTTAACGGCGACGGCAAGCTCGACCTCGCGACGGCCGACGGCAACTTGCTATCACAGTCGCCCTCCGACATCAACATTCTCCTGGGCAACGGCAATGGTACGTTTCAGGCCCCGGTGACATATTCCTTTGCTGCGGCTGGTTTCGTGCAACGGCCCGAAGACATCGTTGCCGGCGATTTCAACGAGGACGGACGTCCAGACCTCTTCATCACTACTAAAGACAATGCAGGCAACGTTGTGCCCTCCACACTATTGATCAATGACGGTAACGGCGCCTTTCATGTCGTGGCCGGACCGACCATTTCCGGAAGCGGCGCGGTGGCCGCAGACTTCAATAACGACGGGCACTTGGACATTGCTGTGGCTTCCGGCGGCATCCCCAATGGACCGTCGCAAGCACAACTCGACGGCGTCATCCTCTATGGTAAAGGTGACGGTACATTTCAGGACGCATCGATCATGGCAATGGGGAGCGAGCCATCGGGACCGGCAGTCGGCGATATCAACCACAGTGGCTTGCCGAGCATTGTAGTCGGACAACTCAATGGCTCAACCTCTAATACTCCGGACCCATCGATTGGCGTCATTCTCAACACGGGGCCACATTATCAGCTTGCGATGCCGCTGAACGCGGCGGTCGGCGTTCCTGTTTCGGTCGTGATTACGGCCCTCGATGCCTTCGGCAACGTGGTGACCGGTTATGCCGGTACTCTCCATTTCACAAGTAGCGATCAGAACGCGACGTTGCCTGCGAATTACACCTTCACCCCCTCCGATAAGGGAGAGCATGCCTTCACGGTCACACTTAACTCGTTCGGGAGCCAGTCAATAACGGCGGCGGACACGGCCCACAGTGGCATTACAGGGACGCAAAGCGG
>DASZFN010000740.1:0-3042 GCA_035939715.1 Gemmataceae bacterium
GGGGCCGATTTGCCTTGTTTCGTAATGTGGGTTGACAACAATGAATTGCTCGATACTGTCCCGATTGAGTAATCAATCGGGAAATGAAAAACCAATCAAAGGAAGACCAACCAAAACCAATCAAAGGGGAACCAATCAAGCCTGGAGCGGCTCCGCGCGGCCTTGCCCGAGGAAGGGGGTGGCGCATGAGCTCAACCCAGACAAACGGCGTGTGTGAACAAGCTGATGCGGCGTCCAAGAAAAAATCACGCCGGCGGCACACGCCTGGTGGGATTTGCCTGGGCAAGGATGCCAGCCGGGAAGCGCGGCAGATGACGGCGGCGATCCTGGACGTTCTGGCCGGAGCGCGCACGCCGGCGCAGGCCGCCGAGGTCCTGGGCATATCGTTGCCGCGTTACTTCCAATTGGAAACACAGGCCATGCACGCCCTGGTCAAGAGCTGCGAACCCAAGCCGCGTGGTCCGGGCCGCAATGTCGACAGGGAATTAGCGGCCCTCAGGCAGCAGTGCGACCGGCTACAACGTGAGCTGGTCCGGCAGCAGACGCTGGTGCGCATGGCTCAGCGGACCATCGGCTTGGCGCCGCCGGCAGCGCTGCCCAAGCCGGCGCCGGGCAAGAAGCGACGGCGGCGTCCGGTGGTGCGGGCGCTGGCAGCGGCCGGCTATTTACAGCAGCAAAGCCAGGATGCGCCTGTGGCAGTAACCGAGGCGGAGAATTCGGATAAACCGGAATAAGTCCCTTGGCCAAGGAGCGTGGGCGGCGCTGGAGGCGCAGCCCACGAAGGGCCCGTGTGCCATTCAAGGAGGATCGAGCCATGCGTGGACGTCAACCGTCGGGACCGGAGTATGTCGAATCGTTGCCCGGTTCGGAGCAAGCCAAGCAGCGCTTGCGGGTGATCCTGGAAACCATGACGGGTGCTTATGGAGTGGCCGAAGCCTGTCGCCGCCTGGACATCAGCGAGCAGCGCTTTTACCAGTTGCGCGCCGAGCTCTTGCAGGCTGCTATCGAGCGGCTGGAACCGCGGCCCGCGGGCAGACCCAGGCAAGAGACAGGGGATGCGGTCGATGTTAGTGCTCTGCAAGCACGCGTGACCGAACTGGAAACCGAGCTGCAGGCCGCCCAGTTGCGCCAGGAGATTGCCGTGGCCATGCCGCACCTGGTCCAGGAACCGGCTCAGACGGAAAAAAAAACGACACCGCGGCCCCAACGTCAAGCCCGGCCGCAGTGGTGGAAGAAGCCCAAGAAGTAGCCGCCACGGGTGGCCACGCGGAGAAGATCGTGGAACAGCCAATCGTAACGACGACCAACCAAGAAACGCCGTCAGCACTTCCGTCCACCACCCCGGCGGTCGAAGCCCAGCATCTCGAACGGTTGCAAGAGTCGTTTGCCCTGCGCGGCCAGCGGCGTGTCGCTCGCCGCCGTCGCCCGGCCCGGCAGCAACGCCACAGTGAGCTCCAGCGGGCCATTCGCCGGGACAGCGTCGACTTCTACCATCGGCTGCACGAGCGCGGCAGCACCCTCCAGGAGGCGGCGCAACGCCTGCGCATACAGCCGCGCACGCTTCGCCAATGGGACCGGCGTTATGGACCCGGCCCGGCTCGGCTGTCCTCGCTGGGCCGGCCGCAGGCACGGTCCCATCGAGACGTTCGCCAGACGGTCCTCGACTTTATCAAGGATCAGGGCGCCGGTATCGGCGTGCCCACGCTGCAGACGCACTTCCCCAACCTGGCCCGGGCCGAATTGGCTGACCTGGTGCGCCGCTACCGCCGCGTGCTCCACGATCGCTACCACACCTGCAACCGCATTCTCCATTGGTGCCTTCCGGGCTCGGTTTGGGCGTTCGACTGGGCCGAGCCCTCCGCGGGCGGCTCCGTGCTGCCAGCCATCGACGGATACTTCTCATACCTGCTGGCGATCCGCGACCTGGCCAGCGGCTACCAGTTGGGCTGGCTGCCGGTGCTGCACTCGACCACCGCCGTGGCCATCGAGGTCCTGGCAAAGCTTTTTGCCGAGCACGGTGCCCCTTTGGTCTTGAAATCCGACAACGGCTCCTCGTTCCGCTCCCAGGACATGAAAGATTACCTCGAACGTGCCGGAGTTTTTTCCTTGTTCTCACCGCCCCACTGGCCCGGTTACAATGGCGCCATCGAGGCCGCCATCGGTTCTTTGAAAACTCGAACGGCCAACGCTGCGGCCCGGCAAGGCCACGCCGGCTTCTGGACCCGCGCCGACGTCGAGGCAGCACGCCTGGTAGCCAACACCAGTCGGCCACGTCGGCTGCACGGACGAAGGCCAACCGAAGTATGGAGCGAGCGCCTCGCAGTCACGGCGGTCGAGCGTGCCCGCTTCGAATTAGCCGTCCAACGCCAGCGCTACCTGGCCCGCGCCGAGATGAATATCCCACAGGAAGAGATCCTTGATCACTGGCAGAGTGGTAGAGTTGACCGCAAGGCGATCCAACGTGCTCTCGTTGAGCACGACTATCTTTTGTTCAAGGGGAGGCGATGTCCTCTAACGATTAGACCCGGAAAAGTGACCTTTATTGGGTAGGGCGCACAGTGACGTTAGTCTCTATGCGGGGTTCAATAAGGCAATGCTCCCAACTCTTGAAATAGACTTGTACGCAGCTGCCCCGTCGGGCATCCAGTTCTTAAAAAACCCCTTTCAGTACGTTTTCCAAGTAACGGGCGACACGAT
This sequence comes from Gemmataceae bacterium, assembly GCA_035939715.1. Lineage (GTDB taxonomy): Bacteria > Planctomycetota > Planctomycetia > Gemmatales > Gemmataceae > DASZFN01. The sequence goes on from DASZFN010000740.1 coordinate 2,698, forward strand.
CTTGCCTTTTTTCAACGGCAGCTCAACTTCAAGATCGGAATTGGCGCCATTATACGATCTAGAGGGTTCAATGTCCTATAAGGATGATCACCTCTTTGTGATCTATAGTTTGAATGGTGTTTGGCACATGGGGTTCGGAAAGTATATGCCAGAAGATATTCCAGAAGCCGCAAAGAATCAGCCCGTATTCCCTTACGGACCGACAGGCATTTATAGGTGGTAATTGCGTTCTCGCCCAAAACCCGAAATGCGCCAAGCGTGATTTGGCAGAATTCACTGGCAAAGTCAACCCGCATCGAACTTGACGCGTGTCACCGTCGCAAGATCAGGAGCAGATATCATTGT
>DASZFN010000741.1:0-1576 GCA_035939715.1 Gemmataceae bacterium
ATGCAGCCGCTGGAACAGGTTGAACAGCCTTTCATGGTGACGCGGGTCGATGCCGATGCCGTTATCGCGGACGGCGAAGCGCCATTCGCCGTTGAAGTTTCGTGCCTCGACGTAGACCTTCGGCGGGTGGCTGCTGCGGAACTTGATGGCGTTGTCGATCAGGTTCTGAAGCAACTCGACCAGTTGCCCGCGATCGCCGTGCACCGTGGGCAATCGGCCACAAGTCACCGAGGCGTTGCTTTCCTGGATGGCGGCCGCCAGATTGGCGACCGCTTCCTCAAATACCGGCGAGCAGTCGACCGACTCGTTGGGAAGGGTCCCTGCGCCGGCCACACGCGAATACGCCAGCAGGTCTTTGATGAGGGCGCGCATGCGGCGGGCGCCGGCCACTGCCTTGCCGGTGTGCGCGCGCATTTCGTCATCGAGCCGGTCGGCGCAGCGGCGCTCCAGAAGCTGTAGGTGCAGCGTGACCATGCGCAACGGCTCCTGGAGGTCGTGGGAGGCGACGTAGGCGAACTGCTCCAGGTCGCGGTTGGACCGGGCCAGCTCCGCTGCCGTCTGTTGCGCTACCTTCAAAAGCTGGTCGGTCTGGCGCAGGGCGGCCTCGGCCTGACGGCGGGCGCGGTACAACTCCACGAAGCCGGTTACCTTTGCACGCAGGATTTCCGGAGCGTACGGTTTGACCATGTAATCGACGGCTCCCATGCGGTAGGCCTGGGCTACGGGGAAATCTGAGCTGTCATAACCGGTCAAGAAGATGATGGGAGTCGGATTGGCTTGTTCCTGGGCACGGATGCGCTTGGCCGTCTCGAAGCCGTCCCAGTCCGGCATGCGCACGTCAAGCAGCACAAGTGCGAACTCGCCTTCCCGCAGTTTCTCCAGCGCCTGCCTGCCCGATCGGGCCGTGACGACATTCAAGTCCAGGCCATCCAGTACGGCTTCCAGGGCCAGGAGGTCGGCGGCCTCGTCATCGACTACCAGGACGCGCGGATGGCCATCGCCTACCGCCGCGTTTACGCCGGTCATCCCTGGTGCTTCGTTCATGTGTCACGTCGGGAAAAGAGATTCGAATCGGCAGACTGCAGCAAGCGCCGTGCCATTGCCCATGCCGGGCACAGAAATTTGGAGTGCGGCGGCTCGACGCCGCTTTGGATTGCGGAGGGGTACATACGGTCGCTCCATGTGACACGCGAAAAATCCAAAGCGGTGTCGAGCCACCGCACTCCAAAACTCTGATCCTTCTGGCGCGAACCTTTCGGCAGCGTGCGCGTCCATATGAATGCGAAGGAACCGCCTGGCTGGCGGCGCCCGAGCCCCGCGATTGCGGTCGGTATCGTGCGTTCCGTGGACGGGTTATGACGACGGCGGTTTCTAATGTCGTTAGCTCAACGGATAGAGCACCAGACTTAGGATCTGGAAGTTGCGGGTTCGATTCCCGTACGACGCACCAACTGCCGGCCCAAATAGCTGGCTCCTGAACGTCCAAACGGATGTTCGCGAAGGCCCGAGGGAGACGAGCCATCGACAGGATCTGCCGGGCCTGATCGCCCGGCAACATGAGCCGCGGCCATGCAGT
>DASZFN010000742.1:0-13960 GCA_035939715.1 Gemmataceae bacterium
AGATCGATGACGCTGCCCTTGAAGGCGAAATTCTTGAACTCCTCGAACAGGGAGTACGCCTTCTTCGCCGGCGGGAACTCCGCCACTCGGTGCAGGGGATCCATCAGGAACTCTCCGTCAAACGGGTTGGGCTTTGCTGCCCCTTTCCAACCAATGGCGCCGCCAGGCCATCGCGACCGTGGGTGACGGCGCCTAGGGCTCATGCTCCTTATATTTACAGTTCGTCGTAAGGAACCTTGAAGGTATCCCTCTTGGAGAAATCACCGCTGTCAAACCCGCGCCGGAACCACCGAATACGCTGCTCCGACGTGCCGTGCGTGAAAGAATCCGGAACGACATAGCCTCGTCCCTGTTGTTGCAGGCGATCGTCGCCAATGGCGTTGGCGGCGCGCAGGGCCGCTTCCAGGTCGCCGGGAGCGAGAATGTGCTTCATCTTCTGGGCATGGTAGCCCCAGAAGCCGGCCAGGAAATCGGCCTGCAGTTCCAGGCGCACCGAAAGCCGGTTGTATTCCGATTTGCTCAGGCGCTGGCGCCCTTCGTGTACCTTTTTCGAAATGCCAAGCAGGTTTTGTACGTGATGGCCGACTTCATGAGCGATGACATAAGCCTTGGCAAATTCGCCCGGCGCTTTGAAGCGGGACTCCAGCGCCTGAAGGAAACTGAGATCGAGATAGACGTTGTGATCGCCCGGGCAGTAAAACGGTCCGACGGCAGCGTCGGCCAGCCCGCAGGCCGACTCGACCTGACGGCTAAAGAGGACCAGTTTCGGCTCCTGATAGGTCTTGCCCATGCGGCGGAACTGATCGCGCCAGACGTCTTCCGTGTCGGCCAGAACCACGGCCACGAAATGTTTGAGCTTGTCTTCGGCAGGGTCCGCCGCTGCATCGGCCGGCACGCCGCCAGGCTGCTGCAGGTTCTGCAGTTGGTTCAATACCTGCTGCGGATTGCCGCCCAGCAGGTATGTCAGAAGCACAATGAGAAGAACGCCGACCCCCCCGCCGGCAGCCAGGTGTACGGGTCTTATCGTGCGGCGGTCCTCGACATTGTCGCTTTCGCGTCTGCCTTCCCATTCCATGTTTGTCCCTCCGCGGTAAGAGCCAGCTGTGCCTAGAGAACCTGCTTGGCCCGCATTGAAATGAGATCTAAATCGCGGTTGTATTCTAACCTCATGCCGGCCCGCGGGGAATCAATTTATGGCTATAGCTTTGACATGCGAAGAAGTAGACTGAGCGCATGGAATCACGCGCGCTGGGAACAACATCTCTGCTTGTCTCTCGTCTCGGCCTGGGCCTGGCGGCCCTGGGCCGTCCCGGCTACATCAATCTCGGCCATGCCGGCGATCTCGGCAGCGACCACGATGTCGCGACCATGGAGGTGCATTGTCATCGCGTGCTCGACGCCGCCTGGGAATTGGGCGTGCGCTATTTTGATGCCGCGCGCTCCTACGGTCGCGCCGAAGCATTCCTGGCAAGCTGGCTCGCGACCCGCGGGATTGGAGTTCACGAGGCCACCATTGGCTCGAAGTGGGGCTACACGTACACGGCCGATTGGAAGGTCAAGGCAGATCATCACGAGATCAAGGAGCACTCGTTGCCGGTGCTGCAGCGCCAGGCGGCGGAAAGCGGGGCTTTGTTGGGGAGCCATCTCAAACTCTATCAGATTCACTCGGCTACGCTGGAAAGCGGCGTGCTCACGGATCGCGGCGTACTGGAAGAGCTTGACCGAATGCGCGCCTCGCGTTTACACATCGGTCTGACAGTGAGCGGAGCGCATCAGGCCGAGATTTTGCGCCAGGCGCTGGACGTGGAGGTTGGCGGCCGGCGTCTCTTCGATTGCGTGCAGGCAACCTGGAACCTGCTGGAACCTTCTGCCGGCCCCGCCTTGCAAGCGGCGCATGACGCCGGCCTAGGCGTGATCGTCAAGGAAGCGCTGGCGAATGGCCGGCTAACGACGCGCAATGCTGAGCCTGCTTTCGCGCCCCAGCGGAACCTGCTGGAGAGAGAAGCCGCGCGGCTACAAACCACCATGGATGCCCTGTCCTTGGCGGCCGTTCTTGCTCAGCCCTGGGCAGACCTTGTCCTCAGCGGCGCGGCGACTGAGGCTCAGCTTCGGGCCAACGTCCGAGCGCTCTCCGTGCGCTGGGATCGCGCTGCCGCCGAGTGTTTGACGACGCTCGCGGAGACGCCGGATCAATACTGGCACCGGCGCAGCCGTTTGACGTGGAATTGATGGTAGAGCCGCCGTTCGCGGGTAATGCGAAGTGGAACTTCGCCCGATCTCCTTGGCAAGCAGCGAGCCGCGCCGATTTTCTTCGCTGAATCCGCATGACCGCCGCATGACAATGGAGGTATAATTGCGTTTAAGCGAGAAGCAAATGAGAGCCCGCGGGCGGGCGCGTTTCCTATGTGGCCGAAGGGCTTTCGGAAGAAGAAACCGTACACGGCCGCCGAGCTGCTCCGCTGTGATTGTGAGGTCGATGCCGAGAGAATTCGCAGGACCCTTGGACAAGGTGACATATTGCACATCGCTCCGCCTCATGAAGAGAGCATGTCGCTGGGGGCAATTTATCCGCCTGGGGGAGGAGAGATCACCGAATGGTACTATCATCGAGTCGTCCGGATCAGAGACCGAATCTATGATCGCATGACCGGTCCGGACGGAATGCCGCAGGAGCAGTATCTGAATTTGTTCGCCGAAAAAGACGTGCTTGTGATTCGTCCGCTGGAAATTCAAGAATGAACCTCGTGACCGCCGCCACGCCCAGTCTTGAATTCCCTGAGCGCATCGAGGCCATCCTCGAACTCAGCCGGAAGCATCCGGCGATGTGGCCTTTGCCCAAGCGCTTGGAGTTTCAGCTATGCGCCTACCTGGTTGCCTGGGAAACCCTCGCCCGGGGCGACGCGACGGCGCATCATGCGCTGGATCTTTGGCGGGAACGGTGCCGTAAGCTTCACCGTAAATCGGGCCTCACTTTGGCCGATCCGATACAACGGCCGGGCGTGCCACAAAGATGGGGCATGACGAAGCAAGAAACGACCAAGGCTTATCAAAGCGTTTTGCAGGGATTAAGGCGCGTCTACAAAGGCATGCGCGTGCAGTACCATGCAGAAACAGAAAATGACGCCGCCGCCGGAGCGCCTGCGTGCATCTTGTCTGGCTTGCTTGCAGAGTCCTTCCGGCATGCCAAATCCTTTGCCGATCCACACGGATTGGAAGCCTATCTTTTGACACTGCTGGAACTATTCGAGGCCTCCCTCGACCGCGATGGATCGCCGCTCGTGGCGCTTAAGCTGTGGCGCGCAGAAATTCGACGGAAACATACTCTCGGTCCTTCAGCGACGAGAACTCTTGCCGACGTCGCGACAGCCGATGTCCGCGCGGCGCGTCGTAAGGCGTTTCGGCAGGAAGAACATACTGCTGTTCTTCGCCGCATCGCCGAGTCAATCGAAAAGATAGTCGAACAGATGGAGTCCTATCTCGCCAGCCGCGGCAAGCGGGCCCAATTAGGCACTAGACCAAGCGGCCAACGATGACAATTCTTCCGCCGCGTCTCGAGCGTGTGCGGGGGGCATTGGCAACTACGGTAATGCTACCCTGTCAAGCTTGGGAAGTTCGATCAGTCCGTAACCCGTTTCCCAATCATGTCCTGGTGCGCCGAGGTCGTGCGCTGCTGCATAGAGCGCTGCTCGGATCTTGTCGGCATGCCAGTCCGGATAGCGCGACCAGAGGAGTGCTGCCACGGCCGCCGCCTCAGGCGCCGCTGCGGAAGTGCCGCTGAAGGGACGCGTGCGCCACGAACTGGCGAAAGGCACCGGGGCCACGAAGTCGGGCTTTGGCTTGGTGGAATTGGGGCCGCAGGCGCTGTAGCTTTGCCGTACTCCCTGGCTGTCTACGGCGCCCATGGCGATGACTTCCGCGCCGTCCGCGGGGAACGACACGCTGCCCGGGTTTGTGCCATAGTCCAGATCGGCATTCAAGGCCGTGAAATGGAACCTGCCGGCCGGGCCGCGTGCCAGACGAACGCGCACCTGATAGGCGTGTCCCGCTTTTGGCTCAACGTGGACGACCGCGCTGCACCGCGCAGTCCCCGGCTGTGCCAGGCTACGGCCGACTTCCTCACCGGTGTCCCGGTCGTAGACGAAAAGATCGTAGTCGGCACCGGACGGCCAGTACAGCTCTGCAGAGGCCCGCTCGCTGCCCCAGGGCGTCATGACGTTTCCTGTCAGGCCGGGTCGCCATTGGTGAAAGCCGTCGGCCGCCGCCATAAAGCTGCCACTCCAGTGGCGCCGGGCCGTGTTGCCGGCGCTGGCAAAGCACAGCACATCCCCGGGATGACTGCCGTCCCCCAGGATGCGGCTAAGCGCGACATGGGTCGCGCCACCGCCTTCGCCATCGCTCCAGCTGGGCATGATGACGGAACAAGAAATAAGGTGAGCGCCTTGCTCGCGGGCCCAGCGTGCAGCCTGAAGAAACTGCTCTGGTTTATCCGGGTCCCAGTTGGCAAACAGAAGGTTCGCCTCAGGCGCAAGCGCATGCACGACCTCGCCGCACAAAATGCCATGCTGACTGTCCTTGGCCTCCAGGTTGCCGTCGGCACGGAACGACTGAACCAGGACTCTGTCGGGCAACGCCTTCCCAAGATGAGCCCGGTAGCCGCGGAAGCCGGAGTCCAGGATCGCGACCTTCATGCCTCGGCCCGCATAGCCTGCCCGACGCCACTCCAGCGCCCCCAGGCGCGCAAGCTGTTGCGCACTTCGCCCCTGAAGACTCGACAGGGCACTCGAGGCGCGCCGCCCAGTGGCGCTGGCCGGAACAACCGCGGGTGTTTTCGCGCGCAGGCTTGCCTCATCGCCTGCCCAGGCAAAACCGGAGGCGAGAGCCAGAAGGAGCGCGCTAAGCCAATGGCGGGCTGGGTGTGAATGCGGAAGGCGTCTAATCACAGGTGAGCCGGAATGAAGGTCTGTGCAAAAGCGACTTCCAGGGATGGTAAACTGTTCCTAGCGGTCATTTCATTCTAGCGCCGCGCACATCATAAGACAAGCAATTTCGCGCGCCTTGGAAGGGAACAAATCGTTGTTTTTTGGCACCGGGTTTGCCCCAGTGCTCTCAGCCCTTTCTTGGCGTGCTTTTTCATGGCTAGCCGCCCATAAGCAATCGCAAACAGGAAACCGCATGGGGCGAACCTGGCTTAGTGTGACGACGGCTGTCGTGTTGATCGCTGCTACGGCGGCGGTTTTCCTCGTGCGGCGCTCGACACAGGGGGCGGACCTGAGCGGCGCGCCGGGAGACGTTGGCTGGAAGGTGACGCTGGTCGCCACCGGCGCCCTGGGCGCGAAGGAACCGGCGATCCATATGGCGGCGCCCCTCGATTTTCGCCATCAACACATTTTCGATGAGCACTTTGAAAGCAAGGAGCTGTTCCATCGCAACGCCAAGAGCAAGGACCCTAGCCGGCGGGAAGTCGTCTGGACGCGGCCAGGCGTGTCCGGCAAACAGCCGGTCCGCCTGGCGTATTCCTTTCGCTGCAACCTGGGAGTTCGACGGCCCACGGTGGCGATGCTTCATCACACGCATCTCGCGGACGCTGCCCCTGGCGAAGACATGGCCATGAGTGCGAGTACAGGCATTGAAAGCGGCCATGAGGAGATAGTCCAGGCTGCCCGGCAAGTGCTGGCGGAGGAAAAAGGCGTGGGGGAGCGAGTCAACGCATTGTTTGACTACGTTGCCGGGCTGGCAAACGAACCAAGTTTAGACTCGCGCAGTGCCCTGGAGTGCCTGCGCAGCGGCAGCGGGAACTCCGGCAGCAAGAGCCGGCTGCTGATCGCACTGTGCCGGAGTCAAGAAATTCCATCCCGGCTGGTCACGGGACTGATTTTGTCCGGCGACCAGGAGCAGGGGCTGCATCACTGGGTGGAGGCCTGGGTCAACCACCGCTGGCTGCCCATGTGCACCGTGCATCACCACTTCGGCCGCCGCGAGTTCCCGCCCAACTATTTGGTCTTGCACCTGGGTGAGACGGAGCTGTTTCGCGGCGCCGAGGTTCCGTTGAAGCATGGCTTCCTGGTTCAAGCGGTTCAAGATTCGTCAAGCACCGCCGGGCCACTGCTGGATTCCGGCTGGCAGCGATTCTGGCAGCAGCTTTCGCTCTACCGCTTACGGCCGGTGGAACAGGCCGTGGTCCGGTTCTTGTTATTGCTGCCGCTGGGTGCCCTGATTGTCAGTATTTTCCGGACAGTGATCGGCATCCCTACGTATGGCACGTTCGGCCCCGCGCTGTTGGGTCTGGCCTTTCTCGATTTGAAAGCTCTCCGCTGGGGTCTGCTTATTTTTGTCGCGACCGTGTTGGTGGGCTGGGCCATGCGTCATGTGCTGGACCGTTTCCATCTCTTGCTGGTGCCGCGCACCGCCGCCCTCTTGACCCTCATCGTCGCCTTTTTGCTGCTCATGATCGTGCTCGGCAGTCATTACGGCATCAGCGGCGCGCAATATATTTCGCTGTTTCCCCTGGTCATCTTGACGCACATGGTCGAGCGCTTCTGGACGATTGAAGTCGAGGACGGCACCGTGGCCTCCTTCAAGACACTGTTGGGCACCATGCTGGTCGCGGTCACCGTCAGCGCGGCGCTCAGCCCGCCCGCCGTCAGCCAGTGGATGTTTCGCTACCCCGAGACGCTGGGCCTGGTGCTCGCCGCGGAGCTGCTTCTCGGACGCTACACGGGCTACCGCTTGAGCGAGCTGTATCGCTTCAATGAGCTGATGCGGAACGGCACCTCCCCCGGAGGAAGTACATGAGCTGGTGGGGTCGAATCTCTCGACTGCGGCAACTGGGTGTACTCGGCATGAACTGCCGCAATACGGCGTGCATCCTCGACCTCAATCCGCGCGCGCGCTTTCCGCTTGTGGACGGCAAACGCCGGCTGGCAGAACTGTGCCGTACGATTGATGTGCCGACTCCTGAGCTTTTCGCCACCGTCGCTTCGCACTCGGCCTTGCGCCATCTGCCAGGGCTGCTGGCCGATCTGCCCGACTTTGTCATTAAGCCCGATCACGGCGCAGCGGGGCGCGGCATCCTCGTGATCGTCGGACGGGAAGGCGGCCTCTTCCTGCGCCATGATGGTCGGCGGCTGCGTCTGCTCGACATCCGGCAGCAAGTGTCGGAAATTATCTCGGGGCTCTTCTCCCTGGGCGGCCGGACAGACCGGGCGCTCATCCAACAACGCGTGGTGCCCGACACAACCTTTGAGCGCATTAGCTTTCAAGGCGCTCCCGATGTACGCGTGGTCCTTTACAAGCAGGTACCCGCCCTGGCCATGTTGCGCTTGCCGACCAGGCAATCGGGCGGCCGGGCCAACCTGCATCAAGGCGCTGTCGGCGCCGGTATTGATCTGCCCACCGGCTTGGTGCACCAGGCCGAATGTCGAAATCGCCTCATCGACCACCATCCCGACACGGGCGAGAAAATCGTTGGCTTTCAGGTGCCTTACTGGACTGAAATCCTTTCGATGGCACGCCGTGTGAGCGCGGCGGTGCAAATGGGTTACCTGGGCGTGGATATTGTCATTGATCGCCGGCGCGGGCCGCTTCTTCTGGAAGCCAACGCCCGGCCCGGCCTGGCAATCCAAATCGCGAATGGCCGGGGGCTTTTGAAGCGATTTGCGGAAATCGAACGCGATGACTTGGGTTCATCGTCTGAAGCGACGGGACGAGGAGACTAGACATGGTGAACAGGACCTTCCCCCTTCTCCCTGTGAGCACGCTTGCCATGTTCCTGATCGCCGGGTTGGGCGTTGCGCTCCTCCTCGAAACTCCTTCTCGATGGCTGACCCCGGCACAGTCGATTGTCCGAGGGGCATCCGCTGCCGCTGAGACCGCGCGCGCCGTCTATTTAGCGGGCGAACTTTCTTCCGATGAAGACATGATCATGCTGACGGCCGCGATCGCTGCCGCTGATCCTTCTGCCGTTTTGCTGCTGGATTCTCCCAAGGCGCGCCCCCATCTGAAAGCTTTCCTGACCGAGTTCCGCCCGGAACGCGTAATCCCCATCGGCTCGTTTCCGAACGGCATTGCGGATCTGGAGCAGCGTCTAGGCATTCGCACGGCGCCGCTCGTGGAATGGAAGCCAGGTCAACCGGCGGCCTTGTGGAAGGCTATCCTGAACCGGGCCGCCCGCGTGGTCGTCTGCCCGGCAAGGCCGCGCGGCTTGTTGCTCCAGGCGGCCCGTCTGGCCGGAGGTTACCGGGCGCCGCTGTTTATCCTGCGAAACCAGGATGCAGAGCGCGACATGCTTGGCCGCCAGCTAGCGGACTGGGGCGCGCATGAAGTGTGGGCAGTCGGGGAGGCTGCGAACGTCTGCCGCAATTTCGCGAGCATCCGGCTCACGGCGCTGGACTCCGAGGAACAAATTGCCGCCGCGGCCGTGCAAGCCCAGGACAAGGAGGGGCCCGTCCATGCGCTGGTGCTCGCCAATGCCGCCGACACTACGAAAGATAAGGGAAAAATGTCTCTGTTAGCCCCGTGGTTAGCCACGCAGAAGGGGGCGGCCCTGGCATTGACCAACGAGGCCGGCACGAATACCGCCACGGTTGTGGAGGCCGCTCTGCACAACCCCTTGCTCGCCCAAATCGACACGCTCATCCTCGTGGCCGGCCTTGAAGCCGTGCCCATGGAACGCCGGCCTAATCCAGCTCGCGGCAAGGACGAATCGATTCAAATGGAGCCTCTTACCCCTGCCGGTACGGAACCATTCAGTTTTGCCACTGGTCGATTGTTCCACGAGGATCTCGGCGTGCTGACCTTGCTGCTCGCGCGCCAGCGCTTGCTCGCCTCGTCTGCCTTGCCCGGGCCGCGCAAGGCGTTGATCGTAAGCAATCCCGGCGGCGGGTTGTCCCTCATGGAGACATTTTCCAGAAACACGTCCATGGAGCTGCGCAACCGGGGTTACGAAACGACGGCGCTCTTTGAGGGCGACGCGACGCCCGACAAAGTGCAACGGCTCATGCCCGACCAGGATATTTTTCTCTGGGAAGGCCATTATCGAACCATGGTGGACGAGTACGGCCTACCCGGCTGGAAGGAACCTTTGCGGCCCTCGCTCATCTTCCTGCAAAGCTGCCTGGCCCTCAACGAAGCGGACGCCTTGCCTCTCTTCCAGCGCGGCGCCGTGAGCGTGGTGGGAACTCCCACCCGTAATTACTCCGGCTCGGGCGGCGCCTTCACGCTCGCCTTCTTCGATGCCATGCTCTACGACGACCAGTCGCTCGGCGGCGCCCTGCGCCAGGCCAAGAATTTTCTCCTGGCCTATTCCCTGCTCAAGGAAAAGCGGCTGGGAAGCAATGCCAGGCTCGGAGGCGCCAATCTGCGTTCGGCCTGGGCCTTCACGCTTTGGGGTGATCCCACGTTGAAACTGCCGCGCTCAACGCCGGCAAGAGACGCGCTGGCCCCCGTGCGCTCTCGGGTTGAGAGAAACACGATCGTGCTGACCCTGCCCGAGGCGGTCTATCCGAAAGTGACCACCGAAGGTTATCAAGCACAGATGTGGCCCAATGCACGCCTGGCCGGCTTACTGAAAAAGGAACCAAACCAGGATGAGCGGCGCTTGGTGCCGTTTCTGTTTGCGGAACTGGCCTTGCCGCAAGTCCCGCTCGACAAGACGCCGCGCCTGAAAAGCAAATTGCCTGCCAGCCGCTGGCAATTCTGCTGGGACAGCCGCCGTCGTCATGGCTATTTGCTTGTCATTCCCCGCGCCAGGGAATCGGAAGAACTACGCTTTCAGGTGAGTTGGGAAACGCTAACCGACTGAGCAAACGGTTAGCTTATGAAGTTTCTTTACGATATCCTTTATGCCCCTCTGAAACGAGGGGTGCGGGCCCGCACAAAGGTAAGACAGGTTGCATTTCTTGAACGTGGACATCGCGGAAGCGCAGCCGCACCTCCCAGCCATTGCTCAAGAGAATCGATTGCGTACAGGCCGGTGGTTTACGGGCATCCAGCTCTACTTCATCGTACATCCATTCGACGCGGGCGCTGCACTGATGTTTGCTGGGTAAAACATCGCGCTGGATCTCCGGTTCCGTCAGGAGGTCATAAGTCAGGATCAACATATCCTGGAGAGGCGTGTCCAGGCGCAAGATAATGACGAAGCGCCTCTCTTGTTGCCCCATGCCAAAAACAACGGCGTCGTGAAGAGAGTAGTTATCCTGAATATGGCGGATCCCTTCCGGAAGGTCCGGCGCTACCTGCGTCAGGTAAGCATCGTAGCGGTCGCCGGCTGCTTGCCATTGAGCATTGGCCTGGTCGGAAATCTCAGGGTCGGAAGAGCCGAACCGCTCCATCAGTTGCGGGATAAAGAATTTCATCGTTTCGTCCGCCTGTTGTTTCGCGTCCCGGATTTTGGAAATGATGTTTGCTGCGACCGAACAATGTTATTTTACGAAACTTTGACGACGAAAAAAGTTGAATCTCAACATGATCGAAATAAGCAAAGCCGGGCGGCGAATAAATCTCATGGCATGATCGAACGCGGGGTCTTCCTCGATTCGCGTTTTCCCTATGCAAAGGAGTCCGTTTGTGAGAACTCGATCCCTTGCAGGCAGCGCTGCCGGTGCCGCCCTTGGCATCCTTGTCCTGGCCAGTGTCAGCTCCGTGATTGGTCAGCCGGATGATCCACCCAGCGTCCCCAAAAAGTCGGCCGAACAGTCCTTGGTCGAGAAAGCTCCCAAGAAGCCGGTCGAAGCGGCGCCCGCCGCCAAGGAGCAGAAGCCGGCCCTTGTCAACTTGATTCCGGCGCTGAAGGCCACCCCGGGCTGCCTGGGCGTCGAGACGGCGCGGACGAGCAGCGGCAAGAACGTCATCTTTGCCTGGTTTGAGAACCGCCGCGCTGTCATGAAATGGTACTACAGCGACGCCCATCAGGAGGTCATGAAGAGTTTCTTCCCCGATGCCGAGCCGCGCAAGCCTCTCCAGGAGGTGCCGGGAGATAGCGGACCGATCATGGTGATCGCTTCCATCACGATGGCGAAACAATCGCAATTCAAGGACACGACGCAGGCGCCCATTTCGCAAATCGCCATCGAGCTCTACCAACCGCTAAGCGGCGGAGCCGCCCTGGGCGGCCGCTTCGCCCCCGCCGCGGTCAAAGTGCCACACCTGCGCGATTACACGCCCAAGGCAAAGGCGCCGCCGGAAAAGTAACATCTGGCGTCCGGAACCCGGCGAACCAAAGGACGCTGCCCGAATCTTCTTCGGCCGTTGCTTGCGGCTGGACCCGGCGAAGTCATGCTGGGCGGCTCGCGTAATTGGTCCTCCGTCTGATCACATCTCTACCGATCTTTCCCACGGTACGCCGTTTGCTCCTGTCCCGATTCGCCAGCATCGAGCGGCAATACCTGCGTAATGGTCGCGCCGTGGATTCCTTGAGCAAGTGGTTGCCCTGCGAAGAGCAACGGTCGGCACAATTTACGGGAAGCGAACTGCTCCCGGCGCGAAATGGCTGGACTCTTCGGCACACCTTGCGCCCGGTCATTGGCGTTGTTCTGCCGGTTATCACTCCCAAGCAAATAATCTCCTCCTCATAGGGTTGTGGCGTCGGGGGTCGAATGCAAATGCCAGAAAAACAGTCCAGAAACGGGCAAATGGATGCCAAGCAATTACTGGCCGTGCTGCGCGCGGTCAAGCAGGGGGATTTCCACAGGCGCCTGCCGCTCAATCGGATCGGCCTGGCAGGCGAGATCGCCGAAGCGTTCAACGAAGTCCTCGACTTGCTGGAAGGATCCACCAATGAGCTGGAACGGATCACCCGGGTAGTCGGCAAGGAGGGAAAAATCAACCAGCGTGCTTCGCTGCCGGAAGCCCGCGGTGGCTGGGCGGCCAGGGTCGATTTTGTCAACTCGCTGATTACGGATCTGGTGCATCCCACCATCGAGGTAGCGCGGGTCATCGGCGCTGTCACCAAGGGGGACCTGACGCAGCGGATTGCCCTGGAAGCGGACGGCCGGCCTCTGGAGGGCGAATTCCTGCGCATCGCCCGCTCGGTCAACACGGTGGTGGATCAGCTCGGCTCCTTTGCCTCGGAAGTGACGCGCGTGGCCCGCGAGGTCGGCACGGAGGGGAAGCTGGGCGGGCAGGCCGAAGTTCCCGGGGTTGCCGGCACCTGGAAGGACCTGACCGACAACGTCAACTCCATGGCCGCCAATCTCACCGGGCAGGTGCGCAACATTGCCGAAGTGACCACGGCGGTGGCACGCGGCGATCTTTCGAAGAAGATCACCGTCGAGGTCAAGGGGGAGATCCTGGAGCTGAAAAACACCATCAACACCATGGTGGACCAGCTCAGCTCCTTTGCTTCGGAGGTGACGCGCGTGGCCCGCGAGGTCGGCACGGAGGGGAAGCTGGGCGGGCAGGCGCAGGTCCACGGTGTGGCCGGGACCTGGAAAGACCTGACCGACAACGTGAACTTCATGGCGAGCAACCTTACCGGTCAGGTGCGTAACATTGCCGAGGTGACCACCGCCGTGGCGCGCGGCGATCTGTCCAAGAAGATCACCGTCGATGTCAAGGGCGAGATCCTGGAGCTGAAGAACACCATCAACACGATGGTGGATCAACTTGGCTCCTTTGCCTCGGAGGTGACACGCGTGGCCCGCGAGGTCGGCACGGACGGCAAACTGGGCGGCCAGGCCGATGTGCGTGACGTGTCCGGAACCTGGCGCGATCTCACCGACAGCGTCAACTCGATGGCCGCCAACCTCACCGGCCAGGTGCGCAACATTGCCGCCGTGACGACCGCCGTGGCCAACGGCGACCTGTCCAAGAAGATCACGGTCGACGTCAAGGGCGAGATCCTGGAGCTGAAGAACACCATAAATACGATGGTGGATCAACTCGGCTCCTTTGCCTCGGAAGTGACGCGCGTGGCCCGCGAGGTCGGCACCGAAGGCAAGCTCGGCGGTCAGGCCGTCGTCAAAGGTGTAGCCGGCACCTGGAAGGATCTGACCGACAACGTCAACATGATGGCCAACAACCTCACCGACCAGGTGCGCAACATCGCCGACGTGACCACGGCCGTTGCCCAGGGCGATCTGTCCAAGAAGATCACCGTGGATGTCCGGGGCGAGATCCTGGAACTAAAAGATACCATCAACACCATGGTGGATCAGCTTGGCTCCTTCGCCTCGGAAGTCACGCGCGTCGCCCGCGAGGTCGGCACGGAAGGCAAGCTGGGCGGCCAGGCCGAAGTGCGCGGCGTGGCCGGCATCTGGAAAGACCTGACCGACAATGTCAACTCGATGGCGGCGAACCTCACGGGCCAGGTGCGCAACATCGCCGAGGTCACCACCGCCGTCGCCAGGGGTGATCTGTCGAAGAAAATCACCGTGGACGTCCGGGGCGAGATCCTGGAGCTAAAAGACACCATCAATACCATGGTGGACCAGCTTGGTTCGTTCGCGTCGGAAGTGACCCGCGTCGCCCGCGAGGTCGGCACAGAGGGACGGCTGGGCGGCCAGGCCGAGGTGAAGGGCGTTTCCGGCACCTGGAAAGATCTCACCGACAACGTCAACTCGATGGCCACGAACTTGACCGACCAGGTGCGCAACATCGCCGAGGTCACCACCGCCGTGGCTCAGGGTGATCTCTCCAAGAAGATCACCGTGCGCGTCAAAGGGGAGATCCTGCGCCTGAAAAAGACCATTAACACCATGGTGGATCAGCTCAACTCGTTCGCCTCGGAAGTGACGCGCGTCGCCCGCGAAGTCGGCACCGAAGGCAAGCTGGGCGGCCAGGCCCACGTCAAAGGCGTGGCCGGCATCTGGAAGGACCTCACCGACAACGTCAACTCGATGGCCGCCAACCTCACCAGCCAGGTCCGCAACATCGCCGATGTGACGACTGCGGTGGCCAACGGCGACCTGTCCCGCAAGATCACCGTGGACGTGCGCGGCGAGATTCTCGAACTCAAGAACAC
>DASZFN010000743.1:0-3020 GCA_035939715.1 Gemmataceae bacterium
GCGCTCGCGATGCTCGGGCACGACGCCTGGCGCGCCCACGGCGACGACGTGTCCGGACTGCGCGTGGGCGTCAAGTGGGGGCTCATCGGGACTGTCGCTGCGGCCGGTCGGCGTGCTCTTCCGCCTGGCTCCGGCGGACGTGGCGGCGTTGGCGGCGTGCCCAGCACACTCCGCCGGAGCGGATCAATCGGGCCGGCAGCAGCGCATGCCGTCGTGGCTCCGGCAATGGCCGCCGCCGCCGAGCCGATCGCTCCACCCGCCACGCCGCCGCCCACGGCCGTGCCGACGCCCACGCCTACCGGGTAGGCCCCCTTTTCACCGGTGATCGGATCGCGGTTCTCGCGCTTTGCCCGGAAGCCAGCACCAGCAGCGTGCATCGCGCCGCCTGAAGAGCACTGACGCCTACCGAACCGCCCTGACCAATGTCTTCTCCGGCCGATCCGCGCGGGGAATCGTGAACCGCCTCTTTCGGCGAGCAGTGCTCATGAACCTGGAACGCCGCTCGCTGCGCCGTGCGACCTACCCGCACGCTTTTTTGCCGGGTGGAGCAGAGACAGCGCCGGTTAAGAGACGCTTCTCCGGCGCCACCTCTGGTTATTACCTAGCAGCATGTGCAGCCGCGCAAGCACCTTGTCGGTTTCCGCGACGTGTCGGTCACGCGCGACGTGCCGCGAGCGCCGCCAAGAAGCCAACACCGATCCCGGCGCCGAGGGCGATAAAAATCGCTGACACCGGGTAGCGACGGATTACGGCCGCGACTTCTTGCCCGGCCTCGCCTACTTTTTGCATCGCGTCGGAAGCCATTTCCTGAGCTGTGTCTTTCGCTCTTGTGGCCATTTGGGAGGCACCGGCCGCCACGTCTTGCACTTTTCCCTTGACGGTATCGATAACCCCAGTCACGGCCTCCTCAGACTTCTTCGCGCTTGCCTGTGCCAAGTCGCCGAACTCATGGGCCCGCTCCTTGGCTTTGTCGGCCGCGCCGTGAAGCTTGCCCTTAACTTGTTCCATTGATTCGTTCATTCCGGACTCCTTTTGAATAGTTACCGCTGGAACACAGCGACATCAGTTTCTCGCCTGCTGGTACGCCCAACAGACGTTATCACACCGCAATTACCTGCTCGTCCCTATTCTGTTCCGTCTTCCCTTCTTCGTTCGTGAGCACCGGCAGCCACGCTCTCAGGTGCTTCCTGGTGTCCAGAAGCGTCGTTTCTACCTGATCGGCGCCGGCGTCTTGCAGCTGTTGCCGATCCTGCTCCACGCTATCTTTGAGCCCCCAGCGTCCCACGACGATCCTTGTCTCGGGCAGGCGAGCGCGGAGACGTTTGCACAAGTAGCGGCTGTGCGCCAGACCGCCTGGAGGCAAGGCGCCGATGCACACAACCGGCGGCTCTTTCTCGCCGGCCAACGCAACTAACTCGGCGGATAGCATCTCCACCGATAAGATTTCCATTTGCCAGCGGGCCGGATCGAGGACCTGCCTCAGCATCTCCAAAGCAAGCGCGTCCAGCTCGTCGCGACCCGGACAGCCGAAGATGCGAACTTTGCGAAGGCTCGGCTTTTCACCTGGCTCCGCCGGTTCGCCCTGATCCGCGGCCGCGCTTGCCTTGCGCTCACCCAGGTCTTCCAGGATCTCCCGCATGGCGCGCAGCACGAACTGTTCATCGGCCTCGGTCAGCTCGTCGCGCTCCCGGTCTCTCTTGACGTAGTTCAAGGCTGGTAGCAATAACGCGTCGTAAACTTCCTCCGCGGCAGACGTGCCGGCATGTGTTAAGACCAGTTGCGTCGCCTCGTCTTGATCCCGCGCTAGCAGCCGCTGGTAAAAGCTGACATCCGCGTCCAGGGCGGGCTCGTCGCCCAGGAGCACGTCGATGAACTCCAAACGCGGAGCGTACTTGCCGAGCACCACCAGGCAAACCGTCAGCGGTCCGGAAAGCATTAACCCGACCGGCCCCCACAGGAAGGCCCAGAACGCCGCGGAGACAAGGAGTGCCACTGCCGAGACGCCGATGCTCTGGCCGTACACCCAGGGCTCCACCACATTATTGGTAAGCAACTCCAGGGCCAGAATGAGGCCAACCACTAGCAATGGCTGCCACCAGGTCGCGAACATGGCCAGGCTTAACGCGGCAATCAGGACCGATGAGATCAGGGCGCCGATGTAGGGTACATAACGCAAGAGCCCGGCCAACAGGCCCAAGAGCAGGGCGCGATTGATCCCGATCAGGAACAGGCCAAGGCCTAGTGTCAGGCCAAAAGTGGCGTTCACGACCGCCTGGGTCAGCAGGTAGCGACTAATGCGTTGCCCTGCTTCGTCAACCGCCTTTGTCGTGTGGCTTATCTGCCCGTGACCCACGAGGCGGATGAAACGGTTGCGCAGCTCCTCGCGTTTCATAAGCGTTAAGATGGCGAGGAATAGCGCCAGGCCAAGGCCGCCAAGGAATTCCAAAAACCTACCGAGATAGCTCGACAGGCTTGTGACCCAGCCGGAGCTTTCAGGCTGCACGACGACGACCGGCGGCTGTGCGTCCTGCGCGCCAGGCGCGGGTGCTCCTTCGGGGACGCTGCTTTTCGCTGCGGGCGACTCCGACTTCAATTCGCCGGAGATGTCTTCGATCATCCGTCCCAGACTCGCGGCCCCAGCGCCCTTTTGCTTCAGCGATTTGATTTTCGCGTTGATATTGGCGGTATAGGCCGGCAATTCCCGGATTAGGCCGGACACCTGGCGGACAAGCACCCAGCCGAGACCGCCGATGAGCAGCGCCGTCGTCAGGACGGTCAGCAGCACCGAGACCAGGCGGCCCAGACCGCGGCGCTGCAGGAACTTGACCAAGGGGCTCAGCAAGAAAGTAAGGTACACGGCTACGGCCACCGGCATAAACACGACCTGGGCCCAGTACAAGCCGGCAATGACGACCACGCCCACGCCCGTACCAGCCAGGACGATCAGAGCACGTTGCCAGGGAGGAGTTGTTGACACCTTTACCACGAATCAGACCTCTATAGTGAATGGCGCAGCATCA
>DASZFN010000744.1:0-8533 GCA_035939715.1 Gemmataceae bacterium
GTCCGGCAGGTGAAGGAGTTCGTCGGCTGGCTGCAGCCTAGCTGCTTGAACTGCTTCACCTGCCGGACGAGCCGGCAGGGGTCGGGGCAAACGCGGGCCAACTTTCTTAGCTGCTGAACTGCTTCACCCGCCGGACAAGCCGGCAGGGGTCCTGGCTCTTGCAAAAAGCGCAACTTCAAAACTGGCGCGTCAGGTTACAATGACACCTCCTAACGCCGCGGCAGGATGCTTGTTTGCAACACCGTCTGCGGTATGATGACGCCAATGCGGGAAATTCTCACAGAACTGGCAGCGCTTCAGGGCCGGGGGCGCAACTGCGTCTACTGCGCCGTCGTCGAGACGCGCGGTTCGACGCCGCAGAAGGCCGGCGCTGCCATGCTGGTCTTCCCCGACGGCAGCCAGCGCGGCACGCTGGGAGGCGGCTGCGTGGAAGCGGAAGTAAAGCAGCGCGCCCTGGCTGTACTTGCCTCCGGCGGCAAGGCGGAGGTGCTCACCTTCAATCTCGACGATGACTACGGCTGGGATGACGGCCTCATCTGCGGCGGCCGCATGACCATGCTCGTCGATCCGGTTTCGGCAGGTCAGGATTCGGCTTCGTATTATGCGCGTTTCCGTGAGTTAGTGGAAAGGGGACAGGGCTGCACCGAGGCCGTCGTGCTCAAGGAACAGGCCGGGGCTGCCGCAGGCAGCCGATATCTTTTCGATGCCGAGGGTAAGCTTGCCGCGCAGAACGGCGGTGCCGTTTTTGTCCCAGAGCAAATCACCGGACATCTGATCCCCGTGCACAATCGTCCTCGGCCCAGCACACAGCATGGCGTCGCTTATCTACCGGTCTTGCCGCGCATTACTCTATTGATCGTCGGCGGCGGTCATGTGGGCCAGGCGGTGGGCCGGCTCGCGGCGGAGGCCGACTTCGACGTCTGGGTGCTCGACGACCGCGAGCGCTATGCGAACGCAGAGCGCTTTCCCGTGGCCAAGCGCATCATGGTCGGCGACATCGGCGGCAGCTTGAAGGAGCTGGTCAGGACCGCGGTTACGCCGTCTACCTACTGCATCATTGTGACGCGCGGCCACAGCCACGACGAAGAGGCGCTTTTCCATTTGGCGGTTTGCCAGGCCGGCTATGTCGGCATGATCGGCAGCAAACGCAAGATCAAGATCATTTACGAAGATCTCATCGCCAAGGGAATCGCCCCAGACGTGCTCGACAAGGTCCATGCGCCGCTTGGCTTCGATATCGGCTCGCAGACCGTGCCGGAGATCGCCGTCAGCATCGTTGCCGAACTGATCGCCTGCCGCAATCTGGGCAACACTGACGTCCCGGTCCGCGTGCGCGTTAAAGCGGGGAACGTGCGCTCATGATCTTCGCGCTCATCCCGGCAGCGGGCGAAAGCCGGCGCATGGGCCGCCCAAAGCTGGCGCTGCCCCTGGGTGAGAAGACCGTGCTCGAACATGTCCTGGATGCCTTACGCCACGCCCAGGTTGACCATATGCTTGTCGTGATTGGCCCTCACGTGGCGGAACTCCAGCCCATTGCCCAGAACGCCGGAGCCCTGGTTCTGCAACTCACCGAGAAGACACCGGACATGCGAACGACGATCGAACGCGGCCTCCGCTGGCTGGAAGGGCACTTTCATCCGGGGCACGAGGATAGCTGGCTGCTGGTCCCGGCCGACCATCCTGTGCTGAGCCCGCAGATCGTGCGGCAGCTAATTCAGGCTCGACAATCAAATCCGAGCCATGCGATTGTCATCCCCACATTTCAGGGCAAGCGCGGCCATCCAGCGCTGATCGGCTGGCGTTTTGTCGAGCAGATACGGCAATTGCCGCCTGACGAGGGAATTAATTCCTTCTTGAGACGGTCCGAACTCGTGGAATTGCCGGTAGGCGACAGCGATGTCCTGCTTGACCTTGATACTCCGGAAGACTACGAGACGATCAAACGGGAATGGGCGCAGCGCTAAAGAGAATCGGCCAAACATTATCTTCAGACATGTATTGCAATTCCATCTTCTGAGCCCTTTTCTTGTCAACCAAGTTGAAAGATGGTTTGTAGAAACCGCTGTCTTATACGCCGAAGGCGTTGGACAATACAGCCCAGGGTCGCGCCAGCGCACCCTGGGGAAGGCATGCGCCCGGCCAAACTACCCCGAAGGGGTTGCATAAGTGCTGGGATTCGCTTGGTGCAACCCCTTCGGGGTAGAAGGCAATGCGGGGAAGTTCTCGGTCTCCAGGGTGCGCTAGCGCGACCCTGGGCTGTGCTGTCCAACGCCTTCGGCGTAGGGGGCAGAAGCTTTCTACAAAGCAGGTTGAAATACCGTTTCGCCATGACCAACCCATAATGACCGGCACCGAGCACGGAGAAGCAAACCCTGGCAATCCCGGTATTGTAGTCAGTCTCCATCCTCATCCTCACTGGAATTGACCGCGCGCGCGCATTTCCGTACTATCCCGCCCGCTCCGTGAAGCAAGCTGGGGAATCTCGAGGATTCACATGGCCTGGCGGAAGTGGTTCGTCCGTAGCCTGGTCTTCCTGGTCGTCATGAGTTGCGGCGGGGCGCTCTGGGTCTATCAACACTGGACCAATCCCGAAGCCGTGCGCCTGCAAGTTCTCTCCAGGCTGGGGGCGTACCTGCCCGGAGCCAACGTCATGCTCGACTCTGCCCAACTCCGCCTGCTGGACGGGATCGCGCTGAAAGAACTCAACATGGCCCGGCGCGACGATCCGCGCCAGGCCACCTTCGCCCATTTTGCCACGGGCACCATCTACCACGAAAAAGACAGGCTGATTGACGGCAAGCTGCTCATTCGCAAGCTCGATTTCCCCCACGCCGTGCTGCACATTGTCCGCCGCCCGGACGGCACCTGGAACCTGGATCGAAACATCCTGGCCAATCCAGACCTGCGCGTCCAGGTGCCCATGATCGTGCTCAAGCAGGCGACCATCTTCATCGAGGATCAGTTCAGTCCCGCCAGGCCGCCGCCCCTGGAAATCAAGTCGGTGAATCTGACGATCAAGAATGATCCGCTGTCAACCCTGGTCTTCGAAGGCAAGGGTCGGAACGATGTGCTCGGCCCGGTGCAGATGAGCGGCTCCTTGGGGCGCAAGTACGGCGAGCTCCTCGTGAAACTGGAGCTTACCAACATACCTGTCAATGGCCGTTTCATCGAACGCCTGGCGGCGCATTACCCGGACGCGGCGGTGCATGCCCGCGAACTAACGGGCCAGGGCAAGCTGCGCATCGATTTGAGTTACCAACCGAACCTGAGCCAACCGTGGAGTCATGAGATTCACGCCGAGCTGTCGAACGGCAAACTCAGGCACGCTCGTCTGCCTCAGCCGCTCGAAGCGATCGAAGCCAGGGCACGCTGCGTCGATGGGCAGGTGACTATCGAACGAGCCGTCGCCCGCTCGGGGCTGACCGAATGGCAGCTCAGCCATTTAACCCTCGGCGCCGGCGTCGAGGGCGACCTCGACGGCCATCTGGAAGTTCAGCATCTAGCGGCAAGCAGCGAGGTGTTCGCAGCGCTGCCGGAAAAACTGCGGGTACTGCAATGCGAATTCAGTCCGTGCGGCTGCTTCACTGTCTCCACCGATTTCGCGCGGCGCGGCGGGCAATGGCGCGAACATGCCATCATCCAGCCGGAAGGCGTCCGGGCCTCTTACGACAAGTTTCCCTACCCCCTGGAGCAAGTCCGCGGCAAAATCGAGAACCTGTACGATCCGGCCCGATCGGTCAATCACATCCATGTCAACCTGGCCGGCTACAGCAACAAGCAGCCCGTTTACGTGGAAGGGGACATCGACCTCAAGCCGGCCGCGCTGGATCTGAAAATCTGGGGCAAGAACGTCTTGCTGGACGAAAAGCTGCGCGACGCCCTGCCTGCGGAGTTTCAGAAGATCGTCAGCGATTTCGCCGCCGCGGGGCTGGCCGATGTGGAGGTGCTCATTCATCGGACACGCGGCGCGGAGCGTTGCGAGAATCGTTATGTCGTCCGTTTCCATGATGTCACGCTGAAGCACACGGTCTTTCCTTATCCGCTCGAAAACGTCAGCGGCACGCTGGATATTCACCCCCAGGGCTGGGACTTTCACGATTTTCGCGGCATGCACAAGGGCGGCGAATTTCGCGGCCGGGCCGCCTCCGCTCCGGATAACGACCGCCAGCACATGACCATCGAGATCGCCGGCAGCAATGTGCTGCTCGACGCGGAAATGGAAGCGGCCCTCAAGCAGCCGGGCCTGAAAGCCACCTGGGCAAGATTGGCGCCCAGCGGCCGCATCAACTTCAAGGCCGGCGTCGAGCAAACCATCGGCCAGGACCCCGACATTGCCGTGTCCGTCGCCCTGCTTGGCTGCGAGATCTATCCGCAGTTCTTTCCGTACCGGCTCAGCGATCTGCAGGGACTCGTGCATTACCGGCATAACGCGGTTGAGCTCGAGCAGATGAGCGCCCGTCATGGCGCGGCGGTGCTCAACTTGAAAAAGGGACTCGTCACCATCAAACCGGAAGGCGATGTCTCTCTGGATCTGGTGGACGTCGGCGGCAATCCGATTCTGCCGGAGCCGGAGCTTTTCCTGGCTTTACCGAAGCCCATCGGCGACGCCTGCGCGCGCCTGCAGCTTCACGAGCCGCTTTCTCTGCTCGCCCATTTGACAATTAACGTGCCGGCCGACGGCAGCGCCCCCTACATCTACTGGGACGGCGGCGTGCGCTTGAAGGATGCGACCCTGAACGCCGGCATTCCGCTCACGCGCGTCACCGGCCAGATTTATTGCCGGGGCGAGCATCACGGCACTTTTGGCAGGCTGAACGGCAACATTGAATTAGATGAAGCCACAGTTCTCCGGCAAACTCTTTACAAGATCCACGGTCAGCTAGCGATTACGGACCGGCAACCCAACCGCCTGAGCGTTCCGGACCTGGCCAGCCACCTCTATAGCGGCGACGTCGGCGGCGAAATCTACATCGATTTTGGCGCCAATCCGCAATTCGTCGTCAATCTCGTCGGCACGCAGCTCCGCCTCGAGGAGTTCGGCCGCATGAACCATCTGGGCCCAGAAGCGCGCCTGCAGGGTAAGGCCGGCGCGCGTCTCTATTTGCATGGCCAGGGCTTCGAAGCGGGCGGCCTGGAGGGCGCCGGCAGCATCGATGTGCCCAGCGGCAAAATGTATAATCTGCCGTTTCTCCTGGACCTTCTCAAGGTGCTTAATCTGAGCTTGCCGGACAAGACCGCCTTTGAAGAAGCGCATATCCAGTTTGGCGTCCGCGGCGAAAAGGTGAATGTCAGCCAGCTCAGCCTCATCGGCAACGCCGTCAGCCTGAACGGCCAGGGCACGGTCAACCTGAACGGCACCGACCTGAATCTCGACTTCTACTCGGTCATGGGACACATCATGCAATGGATGCCGCCGGGTCTGGACAAAATCCCGCCTTTGGTCAGCAAGCAGCTGCTCAAGATCAAAGTCCGCGGCTCGTTTACGCAACCGCAGATCTCAAAGGAACCCGTGCCGGCCGTGGTGGAGCCGCTCAAGGTGCTTTTCAAGCTCATGGGCGGCCGGCAGCAATGAGTCAGTTCAGAAGTCAGAGGTCAGAAGTCAGAGGTCAGATGCGGATCACGGACCTCTGACTTCTGATCTCTGGGCGAAGGAGATGATCGGTGTTTTTCGGCTTACTGTCGCGCGCGATCTTCCTGGAATTGGCCAAGGTCTTCCTGTTGTCGCTGGTGGCGATCACGGGGATCATTGTGCTCGCCGCCGTGGTCGTCGAGGCGTCGCAGAAAGGCATCGGTCCCGCGCAGATCCTGGCTGCGGTTCCCCTGCTCATACCCAGCATGATGCCCTTTATTATTCCGCCGACCACGCTGTTTGCCAGTTGCGTCGTCTACGGCCGACTGTCGCATGATAACGAGATCATCGCCATCAAGTCTGCCGGTATTAACGTCCTGCACGTGGTCTGGCCCGGCGCCCTGCTCGGCCTGACGATGAGCCTGACAACCCTCGGCCTTTACTATTATCTGATCCCGCATACGCATCTCATCCTGCGCACGGCAGTCGCGAACGATCTGCAGGAGCTGGTCTACTCGTATCTCAAAAAGGACGGCCAGTTCCGCGGCCGCACCAGCGGGGCCACGAGGAGCGGCTATGAGATTTACGTGGGCGGCGTGCAGGGGCATCTCTTGAAGAACGCAATCTTTAAGAGGCGTGACCGCAACAGCGGAGAATACGACGTCGTCGCCAAGGCAAGAGAAGCTGAGCTCTCCGTCGATCTCGACAAACAGGAAGTCGTCGTGCACATGCGCGACGGCCACCTGCTGGACGCGGGCGGCAAGAGTTTCCGAGGCTATTTTGCTGACGAGGTTTGGTCTGCTCCCCTCGAGGACCTGGGGTCAAAAGAGCAAAGCTCCCGCGACATGACCTGGCAGGAAATCCTGCAAGCGCGGCTCGATTTGACGGTGGAAATGGAGAAGACAGCCAGCATGATTGCCCTGATCCTTGCGCAGAGAGCGGCAAACCAGGGCGCGGTCATATTGGCCGAGCAGAGCAAGCACCTGGCTGCGAAACAGCGCGCACACCTGCTGCGCATGAATAACCTCAACACCGAGCTGCACATGCGGCCCGCGCTATCGTTTGGCTGTCTTTTCTTCGTGCTGATCGGCTGTCCCGTCGGCATCTGGTTCAGCCGCAGCGACTATCTAAGCGCCTTCATCAGCTGTTTCATGCCCATTGTTTTTCTTTACTATCCCATCCAACTGTGTTGCACGAATTTTGCCAAGGACGGCAAGGTGCATCCCGCCGTCGCCCTCTGGGCCGCCAACGCCGTGCTGGCCATGATGGCGCTCGGCCTGTTCCGCAAGCTGTCAAAGAATTGATGTGGCGGCCGGTTTTCAACCGGCCGGGAAACAGGTTTATGCCGCACTCTTCAAAGCGGCACCTGAACCCGGATTCGCTGGATGGCTTCCCAGGCGCAACCTGGCAGAAATACGAGTTGGCTCGCTGAGTTTAATCGACTGGGTAGAACTACCCCCAAGGGGACTCGAACCCCTGTCTTAGCCTTGAGAGGGCTATGTCCTAGGCCACTAGACGATGGGGGCGGTGCGGACTTTCTCACCTTATTCCGGCTGTCTGCCACTGTCAAGAAAGACCGCCAGGCTTTTGTTGCCGCCTTAAGATTGACTGAATATGAACGTATGTATACAAAGCGTTAATTGGGCCGCCTTCAGAGGCGCGCTTGGCCCGGCTTCCGCTGGCAGTCGACTTACGAAGGCATAGATAGCTTAAGTTCCATTTGCACCAGGCCTTGAGTCAATTAGGCCTTTTCTTCTCCGGGAGAGCCCCTTGACCCTTTGGCAGTTTGGCAGTCGACCTTTGTGGACGTCATAAAGTATTTCGGCTAAAGCGCTTATGAGTGAAGAGTAGACTGCCAAGGCACCCGAAAAACTTGGCAGTCTTGGCAGTCTTGACCCGGCCTGTGCCCACGTTACAGAGATGGGTACTTTGATACGTAAGTTGCATTAGAAAAATGACTTATGGATTCGAGCGCGTGCTGGAAGCAATCTAGGTTATTAGAATCCATCCTGGTAAAATTAAGGTTTGCTCCACCTTTTCAAACCGGAGAAGCTCGTTCATGCCGGAGACCATCCAGCTAGTTTCCATCACCGAAGAGACCCGGCGGCGCTATCTCAATTACGCGCTGTCGGTCATCACGTCCCGGGCATTACCGGATGTGCGCGACGGCCTCAAGCCAGTGCAGCGGCGCATCCTGTACACGATGTTCGCCGATCTGCACCTGCATTTTGATGGGCGGCCGCGAAAGTGCGCCAAGATCGCTGGGGATGTGACCGGCAATTATCATCCGCACGGGGGAGTACCAGCTTACGAGGCACTGGTGCGCATGGCTCAGGATTTTGTCATGCGCATGCCCCTGGTGCATGGCCAGGGAAACTTTGGTTCCGTCGATGGCGACCCGCCCGCGGCAGACCGATATACCGAAGCAAAGCTCACCGCCCTGTCCAATCACCTCATGAGCGAACTCCGGCAACGAACAGTGGACATGAGGCCCAACTACGAAGGCACGCGCGAAGAACCGACCGTTTTGCCAGCCCAGTTTCCCAACCTGCTTGTCAACGGCGCTTCCGGCATTGCCGTCGGCATGGCAACGAACATCCCGCCGCATAACCTCGGCGATGTGCTCAGCGCCTGTGTCTATCTGATCGAGCACCGCGACGCCAGCGTGGCCAACCTCCTCGACCGGCTCAAGGGGCCCGACTTTCCGCTGGGCGGCAAGATCATCACCGACCGCAGAACCCTGCGCAAGATTTACGAGGACGGCACGGGGACCATCAAAGTCCAGGGAGAATGGAAACTTGAACACACCAAGAAGGGCGAGCAGATCGCCATCACCTCGATTCCCTATGGCGTGAACAAGGGGAACCTGGAGTCGGCCATCGGCGAGATCATCGCCGCCCGCAGGCTGCCGCAGCTCCTGAACCTGGTCAACGAATCGAACGAAAAGGAAGGGCTGCGCATCGT
>DASZFN010000745.1:0-18172 GCA_035939715.1 Gemmataceae bacterium
CGCTGGGGCTATGCCGTCGAGTACGACTATGCTCCGCCGACCCAGCTTCACCCCACACTGGAGACCAAGCAGGTCGCCGGCCTGTTCTTCGCCGGCCAGATCAACGGCACCACCGGCTACGAGGAAGCAGCCGCCCAGGGCTTGCTGGCGGGTGTCAATGCGGCGTTGGCGATCAAGGGCGAGCCGCCGCTTATTCTTGACAGAAGCCAGGCTTACATCGGCGTGCTCATTGACGATCTCGTAACCAAAGGCGTCGATGAACCGTACCGGATGTTTACTTCGCGCGCCGAGTATCGGCTGCTCCTTCGCCACGATAATGCCGACCGGCGCCTGACACCACTCGGCCGGCGCATTGGCCTGGTGAATGAAGATGCCTGGCAGCGGCTCCAGCGCAAGGAAGAAGCTATCGCCGCATTAACCGGTCATCTTGGCAACCGGCGCCATGGCCAGGACACCCTCGCCAAATGGCTGCGACGATCGGACATGGATTGGGCGAAACTCTGCGACATGGAGCCGTCGTTGCGCGAATTCCCGGCGCTGACCGACGCCATCGAGCAGGTTGTCCTGGAAGCAAAATACTCCGGTTACATCGACCGCCAGGCAGCCCAGGTTGACCGCTTTCACAAATTAGAATCGAAGCAGATCCCGCCCCACTTTGATTACGTGGCAATCCCCCAATTGCGCGCCGAGGCCAAAGAGAAGTTCACCCGAGTTCGCCCGACGTCGCTGGGTCAGGCAAGCCGCATCAGCGGCATCAGCCCGGCAGACCTGGCGGTGGTGCTCCTGTACCTTGAGTCCGCGGCGAGAGGCGATGGATCGGGAGGACGGAACGAGGAAGCGGAGATTGGCTCTTGACTGGGTAATGTAGGAAAAAAGACGCAACTTGAGCGGCGTTCCAGTCGATAAGAGAGGTAAGGAAGTGGCGATGCCGTCAACTGCGCCGGCGGTGGAATTTAATAGTGCTGACAGAACTGTCGTGCGCGCGGAAAAATTCTCCGACCGTATAAGGAATTCCGGTGACGTGGAGAAAATCGGCTCGTAGCAACAAGTTACAGCCGATCCGGCGAAACGATTCGCGTTGACATGCTCCGCAAGGTAGTTATAATCGCTATCGGTGGTAAGATTGGCAAACACTTCCTGCTTGATTTCTGCAACTCTTGGTTCCGGAAGAAAGTTTGAACACCACCGGGTGTGTTTTCCCCAACGGCCAATTTCGTGCCAGGGTGGGCACGGGTAATGCACAGGATAGTGAAGAGGCGAAATCAAGGAAGATTTTGGTCCCCCAATGTCTTACGGAGAGACATTGCCTGGACCATGTGTCTGTGACTGGTCCGTTCAGACTCTCCCTCCCGCGAGTGGAAAGCCTCGGCGGCCAGTTAAGGGTGGGACGAACCCATGAAAACCGTTTTCACGACCGGCGAGGCGGCCAAAATCTGTAAGGTCAGCCAACAAACTATCATTCGCTGTTTCGACAATGGACAGCTCAAGGGCTTCCGGGTGCCAGGCTCCCGGTTCCGCCGCATCCCCCGCGAGGCGTTGCACAAGTTTATGAAGGATAACGGCATTCCCACGGATGCCCTGGAAAGCGGGAAGCGCAAGGTGCTGCTCGTCGATGACGATGCCGAGTTGGTCGAACTCATGACCAAGGTCCTGGAAGAGGACGGCCGCTTCGAGGTGCGCGTGGCCAACACCGGCTTCGACGCCGGCATGATGGTCAAGGAGTACCGTCCGGACCTGATCGTGCTGGACGTCATGCTCCCCGACATTAACGGCAAGGAAGTCTGCCATCGCGTGCGTGCCGATTCGAGCCTGGAAGACGTGCGCATCCTCTGCATCAGCGGCATGATCGAGGATGACAAGATCCAGGAGCTCAAGCTGGCCGGCGCCGACGACTTCTTGCACAAGCCGTTCGATATTGAAGAACTCATCGATCACATGTGCGGCTTGCTCGAGATCGAGCCGGTTTCCACATCAGCGTAGAAGGAAGAGAGTCAGTAGTCAGTAGCCAGTGGCCAGCAGTAAAAGTGCTCCTGGCTTCTGACCACTGGCTACTGACTGCTTTCCTGGATCGAAGGAGCGATCGCGGTGAGAGTACCGGCGCTGGGCGAAGCTGCCACGCATTTGCCCTGGCTGTCTCCGTGCGCGGCCTCGCTGCTGTGCTTAGCGCGGCTGCCCGCGGCCGCGGCCTGGTCGCGGCTGCGTCACGATCCGGGAGCCGTATTGCTGGTCGTGCGCCAAGCCGCAGGCACCCTCACGAGTCCAGCCATATCGTTCTTTCCCGCCGTGCTGCGCGATCCGCTTATTCTGGACGGATCCATCCATTTCCTTTCTCTTCTTTCCACACAGACGGCGCGCTGTACGGCAGCGGCACTTCCGGCTGCTGATCACGAGCTGCGGGCCGGAGACGCGTTTGTCAACTGGTACGATCCGGCGTTGCGGCCGATCTATCATGACTGCTTGCTGTATGCTCGGTTGGCGGAACGGGTGGCCGAGCTGTCGGGGCGCTGCGATCCCGACAACGCCTGGGTCGCCGGGCTGCTGGCGCCTCTGGGCTGGATGGTGGTGTGTGCGCTCGATCCGGTCGGAGCGGCTGCCTGCCTGGCCGATCCAGCGCTGGCCCAGGAGCCGGCACTCACACAGCTCCGCCACTGGGGCATGGATCAAGGCGCGCTTGCCCGCCGCCTGGCGCGCAGTTGGCGCTTGCCGCGCTGGCTGGCTCTCGTGGTCGGTCATCAGGGACTCCCGGTTGAAGTAGCCCAGGGATTGGGCGCGGATGCCGACCTGTTTCATGTTGTGCAGATGGCCGTGGGTCTGGCGCAGCAAGATGGTCAGGGTCTCTACTTACCCGTCGGCGGCAAACCCGGTGATTGTGCCGTCGCCCTGGGGATGACGCTCAAGGATCAGGAAATGCTGGCGCGGGAATTGGCCGAGCCGATGCTGTTCCCGGAAGCACCGACTGTCTGGGAAGCGCCACAAACCGTGCCGCTCCTTACCGACCTGCTCCGGCTGGCCGCCGAAAACCTGCACCTGCGCGAAGCCCCGACGCTGGAACAACTCGAAGAGGATCGCGATGAGCTCCATCATGCGCTGGAGAAGCTGCGCTCCGGTGAGGCGGAGCGCTTGCAGACCATGAAGCTGCAGAGCCTGGCGGAATTCGCAGCAGGCGCCGCGCATGAGATCAACAATCCACTGGCTGTCATTTCCGGGCAAGCTCAGTACCTGCTTGGCCGCGAAGCGGAGGCCGGCAAACAAAAGTCCTTGCAGATCGTTATTGGCCAGGCGCAGCGGATTCATCAGGTATTGACCGATGTAATTCAGTTTGCGCGGCCGCCGCGGCCGCAGCGCCAGATCGTCGATGTGCGCACCCTGGTGCGCGAGGTGATCCTGACGCTGCGCGACCTGGCCGGGCAACGGCAGGTGCAGCTCCTGAACCCCGAGCCGGAATTGGCGGTCACGGTCCACGTCGATCCGCGGCAGATCAGCACGGCCCTGGAGTGCCTGTTGCGCAACGCCCTTGAAGCGGCCCCCGCCGGTGGCTGGGCCAGCCTGCGCCTGGAAACGACGGCGACCGGTCGCCTCGAAATGATAGTCGAAGATAGCGGCAGCGGCCCTGCGCCAGCGCAGCGCGAACACCTGTTCGACCCATTCTATTCCGGTCGCCAGGCAGGCCGCGGCCGCGGTCTCGGTCTGCCCACCGCCTGGCGCCTGGCGCGCGAGCACGGCGGCGATGTGCGTTACGACAGCGTTGCGGGCGGGCCTACACGTTTTGTCCTCAGCCTGCCTTTGCCAGGCGAACGCGGTTGCGACAGTGCCGATGCTGATAATGAAAACGGCAAGCCTGCCGCCTTGAGTTATCCGATCGCGACTGCAGGCTAGGCAAGCTCTCATCCCGCGGATTTTTGCCGCATTTCTTTCCTATTCCAGTACTCAGTACTCCGATGTCTGGCCTTGAACAGCTCTGCGCTTGTGGCTATATCCTCCGGCCGCGCGCGGAAACATGTCATCGGTCCGCCGGAACAAGGAGAAAAGCATGGCTATAGCGGAGTGCCAATCCGGGCCTCGGGCTGGTGCCGGGTCGATGGAAGAACGCCTGGAGCGGGGCGAGGTGGAGTATTTTCCGGCCTGCCCGTTCCCGATGCCTGAGGGCGAAGCGCTGGCTTTCTTGCTCGAACAGCGCCTGGCCAGCCGTGCGCATAAGAACATCAGCTATCATCCGCACACGGGCAAGGCCGGTGGCTTTCTGCGTCATTCCGCGATCCAGGCGGATAAGTTGCGGGAGACGCTGGCAAATTTCTCCACAACCGCGACCGCCTGGTTGGCGCGCACCCTGCCGCGCTACGCCGCCGGCTGGCGGCTCGATCAGGTGAGCTTCCGGCCCGTCGAGGAAGCGACGCGAAAGCTACGGCAAAAGGCACGAAACGATTTGCTGCATGTCGATGCCTTCCCCAGCCGGCCGACCAACGGCCACCGCATTCTGCGCCTGTTCGTGAACATCAATCCGACAGAGCCGCGCATCTGGGCCACCTCGGAGCCGTTCGGCAAATTGCTGGAGCGTTTCGGCAAGCACGTCGGTCTGCCCGGCGAGCGCGGCGGCGGTTGGACAAACCGGCTTAAGGGAAGCTTGTTCCGCCTGTTTCATCCGGCCCGGCAGCCGCGCTCCCCGTATGACGAATTCATGCTGCGTTTTCATGACTTCTTGAAAGCGCACGATGAATTTCAGGAAAAAGGGCCGAAGCGATTTTGGACCTTTGTTCCCGGGTCGGCCTGGCTTGCCATGACGGATGTAACGAGTCATGCCGCCCTGCGCGGCAGGTTTGCGCTCGAGCACTCCTACTTTGTCGCGCCAGAGAGCCTGGCATTGCCGGAAGAATCGCCGCCGGCTCTTCTCGAACGCGCCTGCGGCGTGCCCATGCTGCACCGGGCTGCATGAGGCTTTTAGTGATCACGCGCGATGTGATTCCCTTCGAACCAGGCCGAAATTTTCTTGTCCGCGGCTCCCCTTCGCTTATAGTCATGCTGCCCAGAACCCTGGACGAGCGCGGCGATGGGAAGGTTGGCAGAACTTGGGCGAGAAATCATTGGCGGCTTGCTACAGGTCGTCTATCCGGGCATATGCGCCGCGTGTAATCAGCCGCATGCGGAGGGGGGGGCCGGCTTCTGCATGGCTTGCCGCAATGCTTTGACGACAGATCCTTTTCCTGCCTGTCCGCGCTGCGGCTCCACCATCGGGCCGTATATACCTGCGGATGACGGCTGCACAGCTTGCCGGCAGTACTCTTTTCAATTTGATTGCGTTGTGCGGCTCGGGCCGTATGACGGGCTGCTGCGCGATGTCATCCTGCGCATGAAACAGATAAGCGGGGAATTGTTAGCGGAAGCCGTGGGCGGTCTATGGGCCGAGCATGCGGAAAGTCAGTTACGCGCGCTGGGGGCTCACATCGTCGTCCCGGTTTCCCTGCATTGGTGGCGGCACTGGACGCGCGGTTACAACCAGAGCGAAGCCCTCGCTTTTATGATCGGCAAACGTCTGGGCCTCGACTGCCGGCCGGGCTGGCTGCGACGGCGGCGCAATACGGCCCGGCAAGTGCAGCAGACCGCTGCCTTTCGACGTGAGAATGTACGTAACGCCTTTTATGCGCGGCCGCGTGCGGAACTTAAGGGCAAGACCGTTTTGCTGGTCGATGACGTGCTCACGACGGGGAGCACGGCCAATGATGCCGCCCGGGCCTTACGTAATGCCGGCGCAGCAAACGTCGCCGTTGCCGTCCTTGCACACAGCCGCGGGCGATAAATGTGGCAGTCTCCGTTTTTCGGCAGTAAATGGTGAGCAAATCTGCATCTGCAAGCCGACTGTAAATCTGGGGAAGATCGCTTGACCCTGCTGAAGGGGCAGTACAATCGGCATCTGTCTGCGCATGGTTAGTGGCTGCAATCTATTTGTTGCTTACCTGGTTTGACATCAGTTCCTGTACGCGCCAATAATAAGGGGTGGAAAGTGGCCGCTAACTCCCGTCACCTTCGGGGCCCGATGGCGGTCATATGGGCAGAGCAGCAGGGGGTAACATCACCATGTTCCGTTACAGCCTCATCTTATTGGCAAGCCTGAGTATGGCGGCGCCCGCCTTGGCGGGCAGCTGGGCCGACGCGATGTTTGACGATCTTTCCAAGGATTTCGGTTCGGTGCCACGCGGCCCGGCGGTGTCACACCCATTCCGCCTCACGAACAATACGGGGCAGGCGTTGCATATCGCCGGCGTCCGCGTTTCATGCGGTTGCACCAGTGCCAGTGCGGAAGAGGAGGACATCGCCCCCGGTAAGTCCACCGTTATTAACGCCCGCATGGACACGCTCCGCTTCGTGAACCGCAAGAGCGTCACGATTTATGTAACCTTCGATCGCCCCCAGTGGGCCGAAGTCCGCCTCCTCGTAACAGCCAATGGCCGGGACGACATTAGTATTTCTCCGGAAGCGTTTAACCTCGGCCAGGCCAAGCGCGGCACCAAGCCGTCGGCGACGATTACCGTGAACCTGTACAATGGCGCGCGCATTACCGACATTGAACGCGAAAGCAACTACATTCTGGCGTCCGCCAAGGCCGTCAGGCGGGATGCCGCCGAGGTCAGTTACGAAGTCACCGCGAGTATTCGCCCCGATTGCCCGGTCGGCAAATGGTACAGCGATCTGTGGCTGAAGACCAACAATCCCTCCATGCCCCGCGTGCGCGTACCGCTGATCGTTGAGATTCAAACACCCCTGACGATTAGCGGCGGCACGGTGGCCCTGGGCACCATCAAGCCCGGCACCGAGGCGCAACGCAAGATTGTGGTCCGTGGCACCAAGCCTTTC
Source organism: Gemmataceae bacterium (assembly GCA_035939715.1). Taxonomy (GTDB): domain Bacteria; phylum Planctomycetota; class Planctomycetia; order Gemmatales; family Gemmataceae; genus DASZFN01. The sequence goes on from DASZFN010000745.1 coordinate 6,847, forward strand.
AAGATAACCAAGGTCCAGGGCACCGACGACGAATTGACTGTCACGGACAGCACCACGGAGAGCAAAGAAGTGCATGTCTTGACGGTCAGCTTCAAACCGAACAAGACCGAAGAGCTGAATCGGAAGCTAAAGGTCGTAACGGATCTCAAGGACGAAGGAGAAGTGGAATTCGAGGCGACTGCGAGGGTGCAGAAGTAGCCAGCATCGTGTAAGTCCAAGCAAGGGCCCGGTCTCCTCAGAGACCGGGCCCGTTGCTTTCCGTGTCCAGTGGTCTGCGGTAGGACGGATTGCCAATCCGTTAGCTGCCTTTGTCCTTCAAGGCGGCGAGTTCAGCCTCGATGGCTGGATCGATGTCGCCAGATTCGGAACGGCTCTCCAGACCGCCGTCGCATTCTTTGTCCAGCTCGGTGAGCGCCTCGGCTTCTGCTTCAATCCGTTCGACCCTGCCCTGCAGTTGCTCAAAGCGGGCAAAAGCGCCGCTCGTGCCCGGCTGTGTCGCGAAGCTCTGCTGCAACCTGGCTCGTACTTTCACGACGCGTTCGCGGGCGATGAATGTTTGCAGCCGCCACTTGGCCTCGCCTAGCTTGACCTGCACGGCTTCCAGTTGACGGCGGAGCGTCCCGTTCGCTTCGCTTGAGACGGCCAGTTGGTCTTTGAGCGCCAGCGCAACTCTCAGATTCTCGTGCTTGCGCACGAGCGCCCGTCGCGCCAGGCGGTCGTCGCCGGCGTTCACTGCCTTGACGGCGCGGCCATGCCACTCGTTCGCCTGGGCTTCGTGATCGGCAAGTTGTCTTTTGACGATCTTTTCGTCGGCCATGGCCCTGACGACGTCGCGCCGCGCTTCGCCGATCGAACGTTCCATTTCCCGAATGGCTTGCCGGAGCATTTTTTCGGGGTTCTCAAAACGCTCGATCATGTCATTGAGGTTCGCCGAAATGATATCGTTGACACGTCTGAAGAGTCCCATTGGCGCGCTCCTTTATGGAAGGGATTGCATGCGTCCCGAAAGCGGCCAGACCCGAGAGGCCGGCTCCTTTTCCTAACCGCGGGAAGTGCTGAATCTTAACCAGGCTAAAGAAAACAACAGATGATTCCTAGTGATTCGTCAACCGTCGAATGAGGGATGGTCCAAATCGTTTAACCCGGAGCCAGCGGCGACGGCGGTCAGCGGACTGTTTATTATCTCCGTCGCCGCTGGCTCCGGGTTAAACGACTCATCAATCAACGATTGACAAAGCACTAGCTGAGCCGCTTGCGGAACTTCAAAGTGCTGAAGATCAAGATGCCCAGCGCCATGCTCCAGAGTACCAATGAATGCATGCGCAATTCTTCCCAGCCGGCGCCGCGGAGGATGACGCCGCGCGCCGCGTCGATCATCCACGTCGTAGGAATCGCCAGGGCGAGATAGTAAAAGGGGGCGGGCATGGAATCGAGAGGAAAGACGTAGCCTGACAAAAAAATAGAAGGCATCATGGTCCCCATGGAGAGCTGCATGGCGGCGTCGCGCGTGCTGGCCTTGGTCGAAACCCAGAGCCCCAGGCCGAGCATGGCCAGGACGAAGGGCAGGGTGATGCTCAGGAGGGTCGTGAAGTAGCCGTGGATCGGTACGCGAAAAACCGTGCGCATAAGCAAGGCGATACTGCAGAACTCTACAAAGGTGAGGATCAGGTACGGCAAGAGCTTGCCGAGGATCAACTCGCCGCCGCGCACCGGCGTCATGAAAAGCTGCTCCAGCGTGCCGTTCTCTTTTTCGCGGACGATGGATGTCGCCGACAGCATTACCGCCATCATTTGACACATGACGACCATCAACCCGGGAATGAAGAAGTTGGCCGAGCGCGTGTCCGGGTTGAAGAGCACCTGCGGCCGCGGTTCGACCGGCAAAGGCTTCTGGCCGAGGATCAGGGCGAGCGATTCCTTGAGGGCGATGGCGTTGCCGACGTTCACGGCCTCCGCGGCCACGCTTGATTCGGAGCCGTCCACGAGAATGAGGACCTGGCCGGTCATGCCGGCCTGGATGCGCCGGGAATAGTCTTCGGGGATCTTGATGCCGACCCGCGCCTGGCCGCCGACGATGGCGGCGCGCAGCGCCTCATCCGTAAAGACGCGCTGCTTGATCGAAAAATCCTCCGAGTTTTCGAACTGGCGCAGCAGGGCACGACTCTCCTGAGTGTCGGCCTGGTCAAAGACGACAGTGCGCACATGGCGCACATTCGTGTCGATGGCGTAACCGAGCATGAAGAGCTCTATGATCGGAATGAAGAGCGTAAAAAAGAGAGTCATGGGGTCGCGAATGATGTGCAGAAACTCCTTGCGCGCGACCGACGCCAGACGTTGCCTTGAGCCGAGGGGAGCCATATCTGAAGTGTACGCGGTTTGCCTGGAGCACACCATTCACGCTGCCGTCATGCCGCGCAAAAAGCGCGACACTTTTTGTCCGCGCGCCACGAAGTTCAGAGAAATTTGCCGGGCGTGAAATTTTTTTGCAAGCCGCAAAAACGATTCCCATCGCTCATTCGTCGTTATGCTGTTTAGCTGCACCCTGTTAAAAGCCAACCGGTCAAATTCGTTTTCGCGCCATAAGAGAATTCGCACGGTTTTTTAGTCGGATTGAGCAGGAAATGCCGTTTATACCGGGCGGCGTCGGCAACGGTTGTAAGGAAAAAAAAGATAAACGTATATAATTTGGTTGCAATTGCTTTGCGGGCGCGGTAATTAGGGGACCTACGGAAAAGTCTGCGGTCGGTAGAACCAGAACTTGCCACCGGCCGAATGAAGAGCTTCCTTTATCCCTGACTCGTTTTTTTTGGGGAGGTTAACTGCAGAGCGTGCTCATGACCGCGGAACCGGTCGTGGCGCACAGGTGCCTGGGCGACGGAAACATCTCGACTCGGAAACGGGTGGATTCGGTCGTCGGGCATTGCGACTCGGTAGTTTTGATCGTGTTGGAATAACAGCTTGAAGTCGACCTGCATTCACGACTCGCGAGAGAGGCAGAGTTAGGGATTCTTGGTACGGAACCCGTCGTGAAACGTCGCTGACTAGCGTCCCGGTGTTTTCTCAGGAGAACATCCGGGTGTTTGCGTTCGCGCGTGCTGCGCGCGGTACGGGACGTTGCATGCACTGGGGCAGCATTTTGCATCCCTTGATCTAAATACCTATTTTCGATCTTTTTCGAGAGAGGATCTGTACCATGGTGTTCACCGGTTGGCGGAAATGGCTCAAGCGCGTTTCGGGAGCCGCCAGAGCGACGACCTATCGTTCCGAGCGCAAGACGCGCCGGCCCCTCTATCTGGAATTTCTCGAGACGCGCGTGGTGCCGACCGTGCGCAACTGGACCGGCCTGGGGACCGACAATCTCTGGCGCGATTCCGCCAACTGGAGCGGCAATATCGCGCCGGCAGTAGGCGACGACCTGGTGTTCCCAAAGGGCGGCTCCCAGCTGATCAACACCAACGATTTCACCCCGGGCACAAGCTTCAACTCGATTACCTTCACGGGCGGCGGTTACTCGCTTAGCGGTAACCCCATCGTGCTGGGCCGACTCACCGGCGGCAGCGTCGCCGACAACTCCGGCGCCATCACGAACAAGCTGAACATGAACCTGATCTTCCAGGGCATCAAGGGGACGGAGACCTTTTCGGCCAGCAGTAATACGGTGCTGACGGTCACCGGCCAGATCGTCGGGCCAAGCAGCTTCCAGCTCAAGATCACGAACCTCGGCACGGTTGCCTTGACTGCCGATAACTCCGGCTTCACGGGTCCGGTCACCGTAAACCAGGGCGCTCTGCAGATTCAGAACGCCAACGCTCTCGGGAGTAACAACGCCACGACCGTGCAGGGTGGTGCGGCTCTGCAGCTCAAGGACGTCGTCGGCGTCGTGACCGAGACCATTGTCGCCAGCGGCCCCGGCATCAGCGGCAACGGCGCCATCGAGAATGTCAGCGGTAACAACGCCATCTCCGGCAACATCACGTTTGGCGCCAACGTCGTCGTCGGCGCCGACGGATCCAGCCAGCTGGCACTAGGCGGCACCCTGAGCGACAACAACATCGGTTACACGCTTACCAAGGTCGGAACCGGACGTCTCATCTTGTCGCACGCGAACACCTACCTTGGCGCGACGAATATCGAGGACGGACCGCTCAACATTCAGGATCCGAACGCCCTCGGCAAAACGACCAACGGTGTCACTGTCCAATTCAACCCGGGCAGCCCCACCATCCCGGCGAAAATCGGCGCCCTTGAGTTGCAGCTCAACAACCAGTCCGTAGTCGGCAAACGGCTTACCATAAGCGGCCCTGGACCGGGCGGCGCTGGCGCCCTGCGCAATGTAAGTGGCGATAACACCTGGGATGGCGATATCACTCTGGGCACCAGTGCCAGCATCGGCGCCGACGGCGCCAGTAATCTGAATATCGGCGGCCCCGCCGATGCCGCGGGCATCATTCGCCAGGGGGGCACGGCTTCCGTCCTGACCAAGGAAGGCACCGGGCGTCTTATCCTGAACCGCGCCGACACCTATACTGGTGCGACCGTGGTTGACCAGGGAGCTCTTACCGCAAACAATGCGAAGGCATTTAACATTGCCGCGCTCACCGGCGGCGTAACCGTCGTCGGCCGCGCCGCGCTTGAATTGGAAGTGTCAATCGTTGGCGTGCCATTGATCCTCAATGGACCGGGCATTAACAACACCGGCGCCTTGCTCAATATTACAGGTATCAACAGCTGGACCGGGGATGTCAGCCTACCCACCGACTCCTCCATTGGCGCCGTTCAGGGTAGCCAACTAACCGTCGGCAACCTTGCTACCGGCACGGGCGTCATTTCGGGTCGCGGCGGATTGACGAAGTATGGTCTGGGCGAGGTTATTTTGCCCAATGCCGACACTTACCTCGGCACCACGGAAATTCGTCAGGGTATTTTGACCATCGAGAATAGCACCGCCCTCGGCGGCATTCCCCCGGGGCTCTCGATCCTCGATCAAGCGGGCACTATTGTAGACGCCGGAGCGGCCCTCCATCTCAAGGGTGTCAAACCGAACGGCCAGGGTTCGATGCTGATTACCGAGCCGTTAACGCTGGCCGGCACCGGCATCAATAACACCGGCGCCGTGGACAACATTGACGGCGTTAACATCATTACCGGTGACGTCCAGCTGACAGGCAGCACCAGTCTTGGCGTCGAATCCGGCGCGGGCAGCGTCGGCGGCGTCGTCTCCCCTAGCGAACTAACCATGTCCGGCAACATTAGCGACAGCACCGGCCCGTTCGGCGTCAAGAAGGTCGGTCCCAACCGGCTGATCCTTTCCGGCTTCAACCTCTATGGCGGCGTCACCGAAGTGGCCCAGGGGAGCTTGAGCGTGCGCGGCAGCAACGCGCTCGGCGCCACGGACGGCACAGCGGCGACCGGCACTGTCGTGGACACCAACGCGGCCCTGGAAATGCAGGGCGGCATCCAGGTGATCGGCGAGGCCTTGACACTGAACGGCCCCGGTATCAGCAATACCGGCGCGCTGCATAACATGGCGGACGATAACCGCTGGACTGGCAATGTCACGTTGGCCAGTAACTCGTTTGTCGGCGCGGACCTGAACAGCCGGTTGACCATGCGCGGTGACATCAACGACGGCCTCAACGGCTTCAGCATTACCAAGGCGGGCGGCGGTAAACTGGTCCTCGGCGGCAACAATACCTATGGCGGCGGCACGCACGTCCTGGCCGGCATCGTTAACGTGCAAAGCAGCTCCGGCCTTGGGCTGAGCACCGGCGGCACCGTGGTCGAGAACGGCGGCGCCCTGGAGACGCAGGTCGGCGTAAACATCACCGACCAGAAACTCGTTGCCGCCGGCACCGGTCCTGGCCAGGCGGAAAATGTGCCGCTGCAATGGTTCCCGATCGGTCCGGCATCCATTCTGGATGAACAGGGTTCCAACACTCTCAATGGCATTGCCAAGCCTGGTCCGGCATCCGGGCGCATCGTCGCCATTGCCGCCGATCCGCACAATGCGAAGGTCTACTACATCGCCGCTGCCAGCGGTGGCGTGTGGAAGACGAAAAACGGCGGCATCACCTGGGTTCCGCTCACGGATAATGTCCCCGGACAGGAGTTCCAGGACATGTTCATGGGCGCGATCGCCATTGCCCCAAGCGATACTAATACGATTTATGCCGGCACGGGCGAACCCGATTTCAGCGGTGACAGCTTCTATGGCCGTGGCGTCTTGTGGTCGCCGGATGGCGGTCTGACCTGGAAACTGTTCACCGGCGACGGCGCTTTTGACCGCCTGGCGATCTCCAAAATCGTCGTCAACCCCGAAAACCCGAACGAGATCTGGGTCGCCACCGAAAACCTGGCAGCCAATGGATTATTCAACGACAACAACGGCGTTTGGCATGGCATCATCGATCCTACGACAGGGACAGCTACCTTTGACCAGGTTCTCACGGGACTCGATGTTTCACCTGAACTCATCGAAGAGCCGAACGCCTTCTACCAGTTCACGGATTTGGTGATCGATCCGATTCCCGATTCGCTGGGCAACTACCACCTCTACGTTGGCGTGGGCATTATTGGCACTGGCCTGGATGATGCCGGTATCTACGAGAGCCTCAACAATGGCGCCAAGGGGACGTGGATTAAGACGAATGCGCCAAGCGGTACCTCGGACGGCACGATCAAGCTGACCATCCAACATAATGACCCGAATCAGCTCACGGTCCTCTATGATGTCATTACGAACGCTACAGACGGTTTGAAGGAAATTGACCAGGGCCTCGATCTCGACATCCCTGGCTTTATTGCAAGCTTTGCCAAGACCGCAAAGCAGCCACCGGACTACCTGCAAAGCCCCGGAGGGTTCGGTCAGGGTAGTTACGACAGCGCTATCGCCGTTGATCCGAGTAATCCCAATCACGTCATCGTCGGCGGCCTTGCTAACTTTAATGGCATTGGCGCGCCGTTCGATAACGGCAACGGTTTTGGCATCTGGGAAACATTCGACGGCGGCGCACTTGGTTGGGGCGATATCGGGCTGGGCGTGGACGGTATCGCGCCGCACACGGACTATCATTCGATCGTCTTTGATGCGAACGACAAGGCACTCGTCGGCAATGACGGCGGTATCTGGAGGCTCGCTGACCCCACCATCCCGAACTTCCCCCTCGCAACCCCGCCCAGCCCCCCTTACAACATCCACTGGGTCAACCTTAACGCCAATTTGCAGACCGTCCAGTTCGTGGGCATCGCGATCAATCCCCAAAATCCGAGTGTGGCCTATGGTGGCACCCAGGACAACGGCACGCTGAAATACACGGGCAATCTGGGCTGGAACGCTATCCTTACCGGCGACGGTGGGTTTTCGAGGCTCGCCGTCGACCCGATCAAGCCGGATACGGTCTATGCTGAACGGACAGGGATAAGTCTGGTGCGCTCCGACAATGCCGGCAGGACATTTGCCTCAAAAATCAAAGGCATCAATCAGGGTGATCCTTCCGCATTCTACGTGCCCTTTGTGATGGACCCCACCAATTCCAGCCGTTTGCTCCTGGGCACGGACCACCTGTATGAGACGGTCAATCGCGCCGACCAGTGGACCGCGATCGCTACGCCGAACCAGAACGGCTTCGACGTCAAGCAGGGTGCGGTTATTACCGCCATTGCTGTACCAACCAACAATCCCAATGTCATCTACATGTCATCGGGTGGCGACATCTTTGTTACGATCGACCATGGCAAGCACTGGCAGAAACGTGATATTATCGTACCGGACGCCCTCGGCAATAATGTCACGATTGACGACTCCATCGATCAACTCCAGGTTGATCCAGCCGATCAGAACATCCTCTACGCGGTTCGTGCTGTTTTCAACGAAACCACCAATCCCAATCGCTTTGGCCACGTTTTCCGCACCCTGGACGGCGGCCTGCACTGGACCGACATCACCGGCAACCTCCCCGATCTGCCCACGTATACTCTGGCCGTTGACCCGCGGCCGAATCCCCACGTCCTGTACATCGGCAACGACAACGGCGTGTGGTACAACACGAACCTGGGAACCAGCAATACCGGGCTTGGAGCCTGGAAGCAATTGGGTGTGGGCATGCCCAATACCCAGGTCAGGACTCTCGCACTGGACCCGCTCCACGATTATCTGGCTGCGGGCACCTATGGTCGCGGCATGTTCGAAATAGAACTGGATCCTGCCCTGGCCAATGCCGGCGCCATGCGCGCCGTCACCGGCGATAGCACCTGGTCTGGACCGATTACTCTATCAACCACAAGCACGGCCGGGGCGGATGCGGGCAGCTCCTTGACCCTGAGCGGCAACATTATTGATAACCTGGCAGGCGCGGGTCTCGTCAAGAATGGTCCTGGCACGGTCAGTCTGACTAATACCAACACCTACGGCGGCAAGACGGTCGTCAACGAGGGCACGCTGGATGTGCAGAGCTCGCAGTCCCTCGGCACCAACAACGAAGTGGTTGTCAAAAGCGGCGGCACCCTGAGGTTGGACGGCGACGGGATTATCTACACCAAGCACATGACCATGGCCGGCCTTGGCGCCGGATTGGCCGGCGCCCTGGATAACACGGGCGGCAGCAACGTTTGGGCCGGCAACATCACGCTATCCGGGAACGGCAGTATCGGCGCCGATCCCTTCACACAGTTGACGATTGGCGATCCGAGCGCACCCGGCAAGGGCGTGATCGACGATGGCGGGAATGCTTACGGCCTCTTCAAGCAGGGTGGCGGCCTGGCTATCTTGACACAGGGCGATTCCTATAGCGGCGACACCACCGTGGATGCCGGCGAGTTGAACATCCGCAACACTTCGGCGCTCGGCAGCGGCCGGGGTACCACGCACGTCATGGCGGGCTCGGCACTGGAGCTGCAATTCGATCCCAGCGCGCCGGGGCCGAATGTGATCAGCGGCGAATCGCTGGACCTCAACGGCGACGGCATCTTTGATCTGAGCACGGGCACCTTCCGCGGCGCCCTGCGCAATATTAGCGGCAACAACATCTGGCAAGGCACCGTTAACCTCCTGACCCCGGCGTCCATTGGCGTGGACAATGACGATGCGACCGGGACTTCCAGCGGCAACCCGCTGACGCTCGCGGGGGCGGTCGGCGACAAGAGCACCATGTCCAGCCTGTCCAAGGTGGGTGACGGCGAGCTGATTCTCGCCAATAACAATAATTACCGCGGCGGCACCTATGTGATCACCGGCATCATCAACGCTCAGGCCAACCAGGCGTTCGGCACCAACGACGTCGGCACCACCGTTTTCAACGGTGCCGCCATCGAAGTGCAGCAGCCGGCGGGCGGCTCACCCTTGACGGTCAATCAAATCCTCCATTTGAACGGCACCGGCATCAACGGCGGTGGAGCGCTCGATAACGTGGTCGGCAACAACACCTGGTCGGGAACCATAAACTTCGACACCTCCAGCTCCATCAGCGTGGAGAACGATAGCCTGGGCAACCCCCTGGTATTCACAATCACTGGGGACATCAGCGGCCTGGAAACCTCGGTCATCGACAAGGTCGGGCCCGGCATCCTCTTCTTCCCCAACGCCAATGACTACCAGGGGCAAACCCTGGTGAGCAGCGGCATCTTACGCATTGCTAACGGATCTTCCCTGGGCGCCGGCAGCGGCGACGGCACCTTTGTGACCGACGGCGCCACCCTGCAAATCCAGAAGGACAAGAACGGTAACCCGATCACGGTCGTCGGCAAGACCCTTCAGCTCACCGGCCTTGGCGTCGATGGTCTGGGCGCCGTCGACAATGTCAGCGGCAATAATGTATGGAACGGCCCCATCATCCTTGATGGCGACTCGGCCATTGTTGTAAGGAATGCCCTGGAAACGCTGACGGCTGCCAGTTCCATCAGCGAGTCCGTCGGCGGCAGCAGCCTGATCTTCAACGGCCCCGGCACGCTCGCCATGACCGGTGGGGTTACTTTTGATAACAGTTACACCGGTGCCACCTTCGTCAATTCAGGGACCGTGACGCTGGCCAAGACCCCGGGCGTTCTCGCCATCCCCGGCGACCTGGTGATTGGTGACGGCATCGGCGCGCCCCAAAGCGCTGTGGTCCGCTTACTGCAAGACGGTCAGCTTTCCAGCACCAACACCAATATTACCATCAATAGCGACGGCTATCTCGATCTGAACGGGCACACAACCTCTTTCGCGTCGCTAACCCTGAACGGCGGCTCCTTTAACACCGGCCCCAACAACAACATCACCATCACGGGCAACGTCACCGTGAACGGCAGCACCCTGGAAGTCGGCGACAATTCCACCCTGACCATCGACGGCAACCTCACGCTGATCAGCGGCAACACGCTACTGGACACGGCCACGTCCAAGCTTGTTGTCCTCGGCACGATCCTGGGCAAGTCGGACGGCACCTCCGTGATGGGCGGCAAGGGCGGCATCTACCTCAACGGCCACTCGCTGGTCATCCAGCCCATCATGGGCACCATGCCCGTCGATCTGGAGATCGATGTGCCGATCATCGGCTCGGCCAACGAAAGCGTTACCGTGGCGGCTCCCGATCCCTCTCTCGGCAATCCCGGCGTTGCTGAGCTGACCGCCGTGGAGCAGTACACGGGCGGCACTTTTGTCACCGGCGCCACGCTGCTGGCCGACGGCACTTTTGGCGCCGTCACGGTTTCCGGCGGCATCCTTGGCGGCCACGGCACACTGGGCAACCTGACCGCTACCGGCGGCGTGGTCAGCCCGGGCTCAGTTGTCTCTCCGCTGGCGACCTTGACCACCGCGAACGCTCTCTTCGCCAGCGCCGCAACCTTCAACGTGCAACTGAGCAGCGACACCAGCTTCAGCTTGCTCAATGCCACCGGCCAGGTGAATCTGGACAGCGACAACGGCGTGGGCAGCAAGCTGATCGGTGGCCTCGTGGGCGCCTACAGGCCTGCGGTCGGCACCGTCTTTACTATCATCCAGGCCGCCGGCGGACTCAGCGGCCACTTCAGCGGTCTGGGGAACAACAGCACGGTGATCGTCGGTGGTTTGCCGTTCACCCTCAACTACACCACGAACACGGTCACCTTGACGCGCATCAAGGCCGGCAGCGTCACCCAGGTGGCGGTGGCTCCGACCGCTCCCGTCTTTGGCCAGCCGGTGGTCTTCACCGCGGTTGTCACCCCGCAAGCCCCGGCGACGGCCACGCCTACGGGCACCGTCACGTTCACGGTTGACACGACGACCTTCGCGCCGATCACTCTGGACAACACCGGTAAGGCCAGTACGCCCGGCATCACGAATCTCGGCGTTGGTCCGCACACCTTCAGGGCT
>DASZFN010000746.1:0-3188 GCA_035939715.1 Gemmataceae bacterium
CCCCAACGGCAGCCTGGACAGCACCTTTGGCGACCCGGTCCAGCAGCCGGGACCGCAGCCGCCCCAGCCCCTGCGCTGGGTGAGGATCTGGGAAATGTTACCTGTGCCTGTCGGCAAAGGACCGAGCAAATGACGCTCCAAATGCGCCTCGGCGTGTAGTCAAGCGGTGGGTTACCCAGCAACGGCCCTGCGGCCATCGACCGTGGCCCCTGCAAGGGCGAGCAATCTTCCATCCCGGGAAAATGCCACGGCATTGCCATCACAAAGATCGCCGTAGGCAAGCAGGCCGTGGTCACTGGGCTGCAACAGGTACGTCCGGGCGACCGTTGCCCCGAGGCTCGTGAGCATGCCGAAACGGGAATCAGAAGTAAGCGAGCGGGAAACCCGGCGCTTGCCGTCTGCGGACCGGCAAGTGCCGATGCGCGATGCGCAGCGCCGGAAGGGCTACGGGAATACTCGTAGCGGACCTCCCGGTCAAGTCGCCGAGGATTCGGGGGCACGTCCGCCGCAGGTCAACGCACAGCCGCAACCAGCACTTAATGGATTACCGGGCATGAGTAGACCCTCGAACGCCAATGCTGCCCTGTAACGGCAACCGGCATCGAATGGTCCTCTTAACGGAAAAATCGCGGCGCGGCAATCTACGATCTGCAATTTGTCACACGCGGCCAAAATACTCATCCGACGCCACCATCTCGTCAATCACCACCTCGTCACGAGTGCCCACCTGGAGTTGGCCAACGAAGAAGTTGAGCCCGTTTGCATCGGAGTGCCGGTGCAAAAATTCGCGAAAGAAGCTTTCGACCAGGTCTCCGTAACCCTCGCGGCTGGTAAGAAGCTCGAGCGCCACCGTGGACCGCGATACGTTGTTAGCCAATTGTTGCGTGAAAGTGCTCAGTCCGGGGGCATCCACCGTCCGGCTTAGGATCTTCTGGAAGAGGAAGTCGACATATTTTTGATTCGACGTGGTTAGCCCCGCAGTCGTGTCCAGGGCCTGGGCATCGTTGAAGAACTCCTGCGAGCCGGCCAGTGCGGCCTTGACTTGCTCCACCGTGCCGCCGTTCATCAACATTTGCACAAAGGCGTTGAGCCCGGTCGCATCGGGCGCCCGCAGCAAGATTTGCTGATAGGCCTGGGTCACCTGGACAATCCGGTACTCCAGACTGCTGGTGATGTCCGCGACCACTTGCTGACGCGTAGCCAGGCCCGCATCCAGAAGGCCACCAAAGTAAGCCAACCCGGACGGATCGACGCGGCGTCCCAGCACATCCAGGAACACCTGAGCCACGAAGCGGAAGTTCTGGTCGCCCGCCGAGACCGTGGCAGTGTTATTGACCGAAAGCGTTGGCTGGCTTCCGCCGACGCCCGGTCCGCCGCCGAAGTCGGCAACATCGACGTTGATCGGAAACGTCGCCAGCACGGTATAGGTATTCGTGCCGCTAACGTCGAAACCGCCCTGGGCGTTCTTGGTGATCGTGCCAATGGAAAAATGGCCGTCGCCCCAGTTGATGGTGGCCGTATAGTCCCTGGCATTGGCATTAGGGTCGGCATCGGTAAAGCTGGCGACCGCGCCGGTGATGGGTGTATTAAGGGTCGCATTGACGATAGCCGGGGCGTTGAGCAGGCCCTGGGCGCCGGAGACGATGGGAAAGCCGTTGGCTGCCGGCACCGGCTCGGGGAAGACGAAATCATCGGTGGCGACCAGGTTGTTGCTGGCGCTATTGGTGCCGCCGGAGGTCACGGTGGTGCCGTCGAACTTGAAGATCACTCCCTGTCCCAGGGTTAAAAGCACATTGGTGACGATCGGATTCGTGAACAGTTCGCCGGCGAAGATTGCCGCGCCGGGAGTGCTATTGGTGGGCACGTTCACGGTGTCGACGAGCGTGGCGCCGTGGAAGTATTGAATGGTGGTACCTGGCTGTTGCACGTTGAGAAAAATGGCGCCGAAGCCACGGGCCACGGCTGACACCGGCGGGGTAAACGGGCTGGCCGGCGCCACAAATTTGAAATCGATGCCGTTATCGTTGAACATGGCGAAGGTGTCGGGCTTGGAAAACGCCGGGAACAACCCGGCCACGGAGGGGTTGACGTCCGCGAAGCCGTCGTTGGTGACGGCGTAGACGGCGCCGAAGAAGAGCCCTTGCCCCTGGAAGCGGTTAAGCGGAATGCCGATGGTGTGGTTGGTAATCACCGTTGTGCTGTTGGCTCCGGCGGCGGCATCGGTGCCGTCGGTCTTAACACCATCCCAGTTGATAACGCGGAAGCCGCCATTTTGCGGTGCGGCTGCGATATTTTTTGCGCCGCCGATCGCCGCTTCGAAGTTGGTTTCGGCCTGGGCAGCGCTGGTGGCATTGCCGGTGTTGCCCCCTTCAAGGACTCCGGCGCTGACGACCTGGACGGGGTTGCCGGGCGACAGGGCTGCATCGAGCACCTGCGCGGATCCGGTTGCCGTGTCGGTGTTGCCGGCGTTGGCATTTTCGGTAACCTTCAACGTCACGGTGAAGCTGAACGGCGGTACGGTGGAACCGGACTCTTCCGGGAATGTATGCGAATCGCTGACGGCGTAGGTTGTGCCTGACCGCGTGATCAGGAGGTTGGGATCTGCGTTGGGCCCTTGGTTGGTCGATACCGGTGTGCCGTCGCCGTAATTGACTGTGACGGTAAGTGCGCTGGGCGTTACCGCATTCGTATCGGTGAAGGCGGCGTTAAGGGAAGGCGAGGCAAGGCTCCCCTCGGTGGCCGCCGGCACGGTGGTCGAGAGGGTTGACGGTCCCAGGATGGAAGTAATGGTGACGGTTCCTGACAGGAGGAGGCGGTCCTCCAGGTGCTCCAGGCAAAGTTCATGTCTGCGCTGATTGGAAGCGCGGGGCCTTCGGCTCGCTTTCAAGGCGCTTGCGAGTTCAGCGTTGCGTCTGGGCCACAGATTTCGGAACATGGGTAAGACTCCTTTGCAAAAAAAACTCGATGGGAACCAATTTGGCTTCCCGGCCCGCCGCTGCGACCGGGGCGGATGGCAAGCCCCCGTACCGGTGATCTCGACGCGGGGCCGTGCAGGCGCGCGTCGAGCGCACGCTCATATCGGTTCGGTGCCCGCCCGAGCCACGGGCAGGAACTCAAGGATGATCGAACCGGCATAACAATCGCATCCTCGCGCAAATGCTCCCCCAATGACTGAGGTCACGCGCATT
>DASZFN010000747.1:0-3189 GCA_035939715.1 Gemmataceae bacterium
GCAAACGCATGGAGCAGGTCTTGCGGAATTTGCTTTCCAATGCCCTCAAATTCACCGAGCGCGGCAAGGTGGCGTTCAAAGCCGACGTGGCTACGAAAGGATGGAGCCCGGACCAGCTGGCCCTCAACCGCGCCGAGACGGTGGTCGCGTTTACGGTGAGCGACACCGGTGTCGGCATTCCGACCGACAAGTTAAAGATTATTTTTGAGCCGTTTCAACAGGCCGACACAGGCACCAGCCGTAAGTTCGGCGGCACGGGCCTGGGATTGTCGATCAGCCGGGAGATCGCCGAGCTGCTGGCTGGCGAGATTGGCGTGATCAGCAACCCGGGCGAGGGGAGTAAGTTCACCCTGTACTTGCCGCTCCAGTACGTGCCTTCCCCTCCCGTGAAGCCGGTCCTTGAAAAACGCCTCAACGGCCCAGCTCCTCGACCCGTTGCCAGCGCCATGCCATCGGTGCTCACCGCGCCGGCCGTCTCGGTCCCTGAAGTCCGCGACGACCGTGATATTATGCAACCCGGGGACCGCACGCTGTTGATCCTGGAGAATGACCCCAATTTCGCCCAGATCCTCTTGCATATGGCGCGGCAGAAAGGCTTCAAAGGACTGATCGCACTGCGCGGCAGTACGGGCCTGGAGCTGGCCGAGAAGTACAAGCCGGACGCCATCACACTGGACATTCGCCTGCCGGACATGGACGGTTGGAAGGTTCTGGAACATCTCAAGCACAACTTGAGCACGCGGCACATCCCCGTGCAAATCATTTCAGTGGAAGAAGGCTGGCAGCGCGGCCTGAAGCTGGGCGCGTTGGCCTACCTGAAAAAACCCGTGACACAGCAGGCCCTGGGCGAGGCCTTCGCCAGGATGCAGGGATTCATCGAACGCCCTGCCAAGGAGCTGCTGGTCGTGGAAGCCGATGCGGCGCAGCGCGACAACATCGTCGAGCTGATTGGGGACGGTGATGTGCACAGCGCTACAGTTAGTTCCGGCAACGAAGCCCTGGACAGCCTCCGCGCCAGCCGATTCGACTGCATGGTGCTCGATTTGTCTCTGCCCGACATGACGGGCTTCGAGCTGATCAGCAAGATGAAGAAGCAGGCGGAACTCCGTGATTTGCCCATTATCGTCTACACCGGCAGAGACCTGACCAAGGAAGAAGAGACGGAGCTGGCCCGCTTGGCCGAAGCCGCCATTATCAAGGACGCGGCGTCGCCGGGGAAACTTCTCGATGAGACGGCGCTATTCCTGCACCGCGTGGAAGCCAATCTCCCCGAAGCAAAGAAGCGGATGCTGCGGCAGATTCACGACACCGACCCGGTCCTCGTCAATCGCAAGATCCTTATCGTCGATGACGACGTCCGCAACATCTTTGCCCTCACGAGCATGCTTGAGCGCCATCATATGCAGGTTGTGCACGCCGAGAACGGCAAAAACGGCATCGAGGTCTTGCGCCAGACGCCCGGCATCGACATCGTCTTGATGGATATCATGATGCCGGAAATGGACGGCTACGAAACCACCCGGGCCATCCGGCAAATGGAGGAATTCAAGACGCTCCCCATTATCGCCCTGACGGCCAAGGCCATGAAGGGCGATCGGGAGAAGTGTATTGAAGCCGGCGCCTCGGACTACATCGCCAAGCCAGTGAAGGCCGAGCAACTGTTATCCCTGCTGCGCGTCTGGCTGTACCGCTAAGTGCTCTGCGAGAAACGCTTCTCACGAGAATGAGGCATGAGCGCGCCCCCGGACAGCGACGAGCTTGAAGCCCTCGAAATCCAGTTGCTGCTGGAAGCGGTGTTTCGCCGCTATGGGTTTGACTTTCAAAACTACGCCTACCCGTCCATCCGGCGCAGGATCATGAGCAGTGTGCACATGGAAGGGCTGCAAACGATCTCCGAGCTTCAGGGCAAGCTGCTGCACGACACGGCCTGCATGGAGCGGTTTCTGCTCGCGATCACGATCAATGTGACCACCATGTTTCGTGATGCGAGCTTTTACCGCGTTTTTCGAACCCAAGTCGTCCCCGAGCTGCAGGCGTATCCTTTCCTGCGCATCTGGCACGTAGGCTGCGCGAGCGGCGAAGAGGTCTATTCCATGGCCATCATGCTCCATGAGGAGGGGCTCTATCCGAAGTGCCGCATCTACGCAACGGACATGAATGAGGCGGTCCTGGCCAAAGCAAAGGCCGGCATCTTTCCGCCCGACCTGGTTCAGGAGTACACGGCCAATTACCTCCAGGCCGGCGGCACGCGGTGTTTTTCGGAATACTACCGGGCCAATTACGGCAACGTCATCTTTGACCGCGGACTGATTGACAACATTGTGTTCGCGCAGCACAACCTGGTAACCGACGGCTCCTTCAACGAGTTCCAGGTCATCCTTTGCCGAAACGTCCTGATTTATTTCAATGATTTGCTGACCAGGCAGGTCCATGAATTGCTTTACCAGAGCCTTGCTCTGTCCGGCTTCCTGGGCCTGGGCAACAAGGAGTCCATCAAGTTCACCCCCCGCGAGGACTGCTATGAGGAGTTTGACGGCCAGGAAAGGCTTTACCGAAGAATTAACTAACGAAGATCCCTCGGTTGAGCAAAAAGTAAGCATCTTGCTCGTCGATGACCAGCCGAACAATCTAGTGGCGCTGGAGGCGACGCTGGCGAGCCTGGGGCAGAATATGGTGAGAGCCCGTTCCGGATTGGAGAGCCTGCGCTGCTTGCTGGACAACGACTTCGCCGTGATTTTGATGGATGTCAAGATGCCGGGCATGGACGGTTTCGAGACGGCCGCCTTGATTCGCGAACGCAAGCGCTCGCAGCATACGCCGATCATTTTTCTGACGGCCTTTGAGAAGGATGAGCTTCAAATGTTCAAGGGTTACTCGCTGGGGGCAGTCGATTACCTGTTCAAGCCGATTGTCCCGGAAGTGCTCCGTGCCAAGGTGGCCGTTTTTGTGGACATATTTCGCAAGTCGGAGCAGGTCAAACGCCAGGCCGAATTGCTGCGGCGGGCGCAGCAACAAGAGCACGAACAGCAACTGGCCAGGGCTCGCGAGAACTGGGAAGCCGAACGCCTGCGCGTAGAGATCAGCATTGCCCGGCGCATTCAGCAGAAACTTTTCCCGGTCGCGCCCCTGCCGCTGCCCGGCTTCGATATCGCCGGCGCCTCCTGCCCGGCCCAGGCCACGGGCGGCGAC
>DASZFN010000748.1:0-2266 GCA_035939715.1 Gemmataceae bacterium
TGGCGCATGCCGATGGGCCGAACCGGGTGTGGTGTGCGGATTTCAAGGGCTGGTTCCGCACCGGGGATGGGGGGCGCATCGATCCTTTGACCATCTCGGACGCGCACAGCCGCTATCTGCTGCGTTGCCAGGCGGTGGCCAAGACGGACACGGCGCGGGTGCAAGCCATCTTCGAAGCGGCCTTTCGCCAGTATGGATTGCCGCAGGCGATCCGCACCGACAATGGGCCACCCTTTGCCACGACGGTGATCGCGGGCTTGTCGCGGCTGGCGGTGTGGTGGCTGAAGCTGGGGATCGTGGCGGAGCGGATTGAGGCGGGACAGCCGCAGCAGAACGGGCGGCACGAGCGCATGCATCGCACCCTGCAGGAGGAGGTGGCGATGCCCGCGGCGGAGAATCGGCGGGCGCAACAACGCAAGCTGGAGAGCTTCCGCCAGGAATACAACGAAGTGCGGCCGCATGAAGCGCTGGCCATGGCCACGCCGGCCAGTGTGTATGAGCCCTCGCCGCGGCCGTACCCGGCGCGGGTGCCGGAGCCGGAGTATCCGTCGACCATGGTAGTGCGCAGCGTGCACGCCCACGGACATTTTCGTTGGCAGCAGCGGCACGATGTATTTCTGGGCGAAGTGCTGTGGGGCGAGCGCGTGGGCCTGTTGCCGATCGATGAGCGCTGGTATACGGTCTATTTCGCGGAGGTTCCGCTAGCCCGCTTTGATAGCCGGCAACGGCGGGTCGTGCCTCTGCCGCCAGAAGAAACTCCCGAGGGAGAGCGCGCAGCCCAGCCTGCCAGCTTCTACGTGGCCGGAGCAGGGGAAGGGGAAGCTTCCCCTTCCCCTGCTCCCCATCCCCTCAGGGAAACGGAGGAAAAAGTGTCAGGCATGCGCCCGGTCTAAAATGTCAGGGATGCCCCCGGCCATTCATACTAGGCAGTAAACTCCGTCCCAATTTGGGGAAAAACGGCTCCGACGCAGCCAGTTCTTCGATCCAAACCGTTTCCCCTTCATATGGCCCTGACGTGCTATGGCTATCCCCTGTCGTGCCATTGTCTTCCATCGCGAAAGGCATCATCTTAGTAGTGCACACTAGCAGTAGTGCTCAAGGCAAAGAGCAACGAGCAAAGAGATGCTACAGCAGCTGACAAGACGAGAAGCTGGCACGACCAAGGTTGGTGGAGCTTCCCAACCCGATCGCAGCCGATTGTACTTCGCGCTCGTGCTTCTGCTCACTGCTCTTGTCGTGCTCGTAGTGAAAGACCGCGAATTCTGGTTCGGCGGCGCCGACGCTCCAGTCGCAGACGAAACGACGCCCGAGTGGATTCCGAATCGAGTCGTGCAGCCACCTGCCGCTCCCGCTGCCCAACCGAAACCACATGTCGTCGCTGTCAAGAGTTCAATCAAGCCGGCAGTCATTGAGCCGCCCGCCGTCGCCATCACCCGCAATGTGCTTCCGCCGCTCGAAATCGAAGTAGTGGCTGGCAACACCCACGGAACATTCCACCTGGGCAACAACCCGGTGAAAGTTGAGACCTCGGAAGCTGCAACCGAAGAGCGCGGCCCGGCGACGGTTGCAACCGAGCGGGCGCCGATGCCGATCGAGCGGACCAAAGATAAAGAGAGGGTCCAGTCACATCCGCAGCCGCAGGAAGCATCGTATACCTATCCTTTACTGGGCCGGCAAATGAAGGTGCAAGGATCGGTACTGCTGCAGGCGTTCATCGGCGCCGACGGCGTCATCCGCGACCTGCGCGTGCTTAGCGGCCCCGCCATCCTGGCCTCGGCGGCCCGCGAAGCTGCCAGCCGCTGGCAATTCAAGCCTTACCTGCAGAACGGGAAACCGGTCGAGACCCAAGCCACGATCGCTGTGAACTTCACCATTAAAGTTTTGGACAACGGTGCGAGGGATCAGATGGACACCGTGGTAGCGCTATCCCGCGGCGGAGAATAATTTAGCTCCGCGTTTTCTTGCGATCACAAAATCTTGCTACTTCATTTTCTGAGATCGACAAATCAACGGTTGGCCAGCGTCCGGATATCTCCTAACCCCAGTAGCCTCTCGTCAGCAGTGGCCAGTATCAGATCCAGGACTTGGGCAGTAGCCGCCAGAATGCGGTCGGCCGGATCTTGATGTAGCGGCAATTGCCTGGCCGCCAAAGCGATTTCGTGGGTAAGGGGCGCCTCGTGAGTGCCGGCAGTCGCCCTCTCCAGCCATTCCGTCAAGTCGCCCTCCAAGCGGATTCTACCCTTGAAGTTCAGCGTCAGCATTTCCC